>NZ_JBEZHV010000011.1:165428-232957 GCF_040650755.1 Streptomyces sp. NPDC048623 | reverse complement strand
CCGGGGCTCCGCCCCGGACCCCGACGCCCGGACCCGGCCCGGGGCGGGCGACCGACTCGGGGCTGCGCCCCGGCGGCCCCCTGCGGGGGCGGGCGTGTTGCCGGGCTTCGCCCGGCCCGGTGACCGCCCCGGCCCGTGGGGCGGGCGGCCAGCTTGAGGGCTGCGCCCCGGCGCCCCCCCTGCGGGTGGTGCGGGGTTCACGGGGCTTCGCCCCGGACCCCCTGTGGGGCGGAGCATCGCCCGGGCGTGCCCCTGGCTGCCCCCGGACCCGGCCCGGGGCGGGCGGCCGACTCGGGGCTGCGCCCCGGCGGCCCCTGCGGAGGCGGGCGTGTTGCCGGGCTTCGCCCGGCCCGGTGACCGCCCCGGCCCGTGGGGCGGGTGACCAGCTCAGGGCTGCGCCCCGGCGCCCCCCTGCGGGTGGTGCGGGGTTCACGGGGCTTCGCCCCGGACCCCCTGTGGGGGCGGAGCATTGCCCTGGCTGCCCCGGGTCTCGGCCGCGGGGCCGACTCGGGGCTCCGCCCCGGACTCCGTGTGCTCGGGCCCTGCCTGGGGTTGCGCCCCGGCGGCCCCTTTCGGGCGGGGGTGGGGATCACGAGGCTCAGCCCCGGACTCCGTGCGCTCGGGCCCTGCCTGGGGATGCGCCCCCGGCGGGCCCCTTCGGGCGGGGCGGGGGGCACGGGGCTTCGCCCCGGCTTCGGCGACCGGAACCTTGGTCCAGACCCCGGCCTCGTCCTACCCCCGGCCCGGTCTTGCCAGGCGGAAGGAGGACCGTGACGGGGGGCGGAGAGGGGAAGTGGCGCGGATGTCGACTGGGGCGATCGGTTGTTCAGGGGTGCCGGGGATCAGGGGGCGGCGGGCGATGGTGGTCATCGGGGCGGCGGCCAGGAGGAGCAGGGCGCAGAGGGTCAGGCCCATGCCGCGGTAGCCGGCGGCCTCGGAGAGGAGGCTGCCCGTGACGGGGCCGCAGGCCACGCCGAGGGAGGAGGCCGAGCCGACCAGGACGGCCCAGCGGCCGTGCGGGTCCAGGGAGGCGGCCAGGCCGAGGAGGTAGGACAGGACGACGGGGTAGACCGCGTTCCACGCGATCTCGCCCGTCGCGAAGGACGCCGCGTCCTGCGCCGCCGAGCTGAGCAGCACACAGCCCGCGATCAGCGCCGTGCCCGCGCCGATCGGCACCGCCCGGCCGAGGCGTGAGCCGAGCGCGCCCGCGCCGATCACGCCCACCAGGCCCGCGGCGAGCGCCACCGCGAAGACCAGGCCCAGCGTGGCCTCCGACAGGCCCGCCTGTGTCAGGCCGATCCGGCCGCTCACTCCCCACAGCGCGTTCTGCGCCAGCGACCAGAGGAGGATCGACCCCGCCAGGGCCGTTCCCGCCCCGCGGTGGGGGAGCGGGCCCCGGACCTGGCGGCCGGGGCCGGGGCCATGGCCCGTCGGACGGGGGCGGCCGTCCGGGAGCCACACCGTCGTCGGGACCACCAGCACCGCCGTCCCCGCGATCGCCGCCAGCGGCAGACCGTGGCCCCCGCCCAGACGCGGCAGCGTCACATACAGCGCGCCCGCCGTCGCCGACACCGACAGCAGGCCGAGCGCCGAGGCGCGGTGCGGGTCCGGGCGGCCCGCGATGGCCGCCGCGGCGACCGCCGTCGCCGTACCGGAGCCGAAGCCGCCGGTCACCGCGCCCGCCACCACCAGCGGGACGAGATCCGTCGCCGCGGCCGTGCCGTAACCCAGGACCATCAGCGCGAGCCCGAGCCGCGCCGCCCGGCGCGGGCCGATCCGGTCCGCCCGCGCCGCGAGCGTGAAGCCCGCCGAGGCCGAGCCGAGCAGCAGGATCGAGCCGATCAGACCGGCTTGGGCGGGTCCGAGACCGAGGCCCGTGGACAGTCGGCCGACGACCGTCGGCAGCAGGTACGGGGCGAGATAACCGGCCGTGAACAGGGCGACGAGAGCGGCGAGCGCCCCCAGGGCACGCGGGCGGCGCGACGGCATGGGCGTTCCAGGTACTGAACAGGGAAATGAGACGGCGCCCGGAGATCCACACGGTCGCGGCACCATGTGTATCAAGCATCAGAGTGGGCGGAGAAGTCGTTATCCCCCGATTCAGTCTGTGATACGGGTCACGATCGGTTTGGGATCTGCTTGGGCGGGTATCGCGCGCGAATCACCTTCCCCCTCGGGCACACTGGCGACACCAGCACTCAGCGCCCACGGTGCCGATCCGCCGCACCACGACCGGGGAGCAAGCCGTGACCGAACGAGACACCGACGTCGACCCACTCGTCCGGCTGCGCGAGCCCACCGACCCCGAGTGCGACGTCTTCCTCACCGGCACCGTCTTCCTCGACATCATCTTCACCGGCCTCGACTCCGCCCCCGTCCGCGGCACCGAGTCCTGGGCCCGCGGCATGGGCTCCAGCCCCGGCGGCGTCGCCAACATGGCCACCGCGCTCGCCCGGCTCGGCCTGCGCACCTCGCTGGCGGCCGCCTTCGGCGACGACCACTACGGCGAGTACTGCTGGGATGCCCTCGAACAGGGCGAGGGCATCGACCTCTCCCTCTCCCGCACCGTGCCCGGGTGGCACTCGCCCGTCACGGTCTCCATGGCGTACGAGGGCGAGCGCACGATGGTCTCGCACGGCCACGCCGCCCCGCCGCTCGACGGCGGTGTGCCCGCCTTTCCGCCGGCCTACCCGCCGCACGCCCGCGCCGCCGTCGCCTCCCTCGTGCCCGGCCGCAGCGAGGAGTGGGTGGCCCGGGCCGCCGGGGCCGGCGCCCGGGTGTTCGCCGACGTCGGCTGGGACGACACCGGCCGCTGGGACCTGGCCGGCCTGACCGACCTGGCGCACTGCGAGGCCTTCCTGCCCAACGCTGCAGAGGCGATGCGCTACACCCGCACCGACTGCCCCCGGGCCGCCGCCCGCGCGCTCGCCGACAAGGTCCGCTACGCCGTCGTCACCCTCGGTTCCGAGGGCGCGTACGCCGTCGACGGGGCCACCGGCGAGACCGCCGAGGTGCCCGCGATCCAGGTCTCGGCCCTCGACCCCACCGGCGCCGGGGACGTCTTCGTCGCCGGGTTCGTCACCGGTACCCTCGCCGACTGGCCGCTCGCCGACCGGCTCGCCTTCGCCGGACTCACCGCCGCGCTCTCCGTGCAGGAGTTCGGCGGCTCGCTGTCCGCGCCCACCTGGGGCGAGATCGCCGCCTGGTGGGCGCACGTCCAGGACCACGAGTGCCAGGACCCGGCCGCGCTGCGCGCCCGCTACGCCTTCCTGGAGCGGCTCCTGCCGGCCCCGGCCCGCCCGTGGCCGCTGCGCCGGGCCGTCCCCACCATCGGCTTCCGCCCGGCGCCCGCCCCGTAGGACCCGAGCCCCACCCCCGTACCCCCCCCGTAGGGCCCGAGCCGCAGGGCCCGCCTCACCCGTGGGACCCGAGCCCCACCCCCGTACCCCCACCCCCGTACCACCCGGTTCCCCGCCCCCGTAAAAACCGTTCAAGGTTGTCCGAGGCGAGTCGTAGGCTTGGTACCCGAGAGGTTGTCGAGCAGCGAGAACCCCGCAACGGGAGGTATGTGCAGGCCACAGTGCCGGCCCATGACTCAGACACCCACAGCCCATGTCCCCGCGCCGGGGCAGGCCCGCGCCCAGTTCAAGGTCCCTGCCAAGCACCCCATGGTGATGGTCCTGGGTTCCGGAGACGCCCTGCTGCGCGTGATCGAGAACGGGTTTCCCACCACCGACATCCACGTGCGGGGAAACGAGATAAGCGCGATCGGTGAGGCGAAGGAAGTCGCACTCGTCCAGCGCCTGTTCGACGAGATGATGCTGGTGCTCCGCACCGGACAGCCGATGACGGAGGATGCGGTGGAACGGTCGATCGCCATGCTGCGGGAGGAGAGCGACGGGAACGGGGAGGCGGCGGTCGAGACGCCCTCCGAGGTGCTCACCCAGAACATCCTGTCCAGCCGCGGCCGCACCATTCGCCCCAAGACCCTCAACCAGAAGCGCTATGTCGACGCCATCGACAAGCACACCATCGTCTTCGGCATCGGCCCGGCCGGTACCGGCAAGACGTATCTGGCCATGGCCAAGGCCGTCCAGGCCCTGCAGTCCAAGCAGGTCACCCGGATCATCCTGACCCGGCCGGCGGTCGAGGCGGGCGAGCGGCTCGGCTTCCTGCCCGGCACGCTCTACGAGAAGATCGACCCCTATCTGCGCCCGCTCTACGACGCGCTGCACGACATGCTCGACCCCGACTCCATCCCCAAGCTGATGGCGAACGGGACGATCGAGGTCGCGCCGCTCGCGTACATGCGCGGCCGCACGCTCAACGACGCGTTCATCATCCTCGACGAGGCGCAGAACACGAACCCCGAGCAGATGAAGATGTTCCTCACCCGCCTCGGCTTCGACTCGAAGATCGTCATCACCGGTGACATCACCCAGGTCGACCTGCCGGGCGGCACGAAGAGCGGTCTGCGCCAGGTCCGGGACATCCTGGACGGCGTCCAGGACGTCCACTTCTCCATGCTCACGTCGCAGGATGTCGTACGGCACCGGCTCGTCGGCCGTATCGTCGACGCGTACGAGAAGTACGACAGCGCCAACGAGCAGCGCCGGGAGCGCGAGCAGCGCGCCGGCCGCAACGGGAAGTAGAAGCAGCAGCACATGTCGATCGACGTCAACAACGAGTCCGGCACCGAGGTCGACGAGCAGGCGATCCTCGACATCGCCCGCTACGCGCTCGCGCGGATGCGCATCCACCCGCTCTCCGAGCTCTCGGTGATCGTGGTGGACGCCCGGGCGATGGAGCAGCTCCACATCCAGTGGATGGACCTGCCGGGCCCCACGGACGTCATGTCCTTCCCGATGGACGAGCTGCGGCCGCCGTCGAAGGACGACGAGGAGCCCCCGCAGGGGCTCCTCGGCGACATCGTGCTCTGCCCCGAGGTGGCCACCCAGCAGGGCCAGGACGCCCCGACCCGGCACTCCATGGACGAGGAGCTCCAGCTGCTCACCGTCCACGGCGTGCTGCACCTGCTCGGTTACGACCACGAGGAGCCGGACGAGAAGGCCGAGATGTTCGGCCTCCAGGCCGCCATCGTGGACGGCTGGCGCGCGGAGAAGGGCCTCACCGGCCCGTCGCCGGCGCCGACCGTCTCCTGAACGGGGCGGTCATGAGTGCTCAGCTGATCCTGGGCGCCGTCGCCCTCGTCATCGTCGCCTGGCTCGCCGCCTGCGCCGAGGCCGGTCTCGCCCGCGTCTCCAGCTTCCGTGCCGCCGAGGCCGTACGGTCCGGGCGGCGCGGCGCCGAGAAACTGGCGCAGATCGCCTCCGACCCGACCCGCTATCTCAATGTGGCGCTGCTCGTCCGCGTCTCCTGCGAGATGGCGGCCGGCGTCCTCGTCACGTACGCCTGCCTCGAAGCCTTCCCGGAGACCTGGCAGGCGCTGCTCGTCGCCATCGCCGTCATGGTGCTCGTGTCGTACGTCGCCGTCGGCGTCTCGCCGCGCACCATCGGCCGCCAGCACCCGCTGAACACGGCGACCGCCGCCGCGTACGTGCTGCTGCCGCTGGCCCGGATCATGGGCCCGATCCCGCAGCTGCTCATCCTCATCGGCAACGCGCTCACCCCCGGCAAGGGCTTCCGCAAGGGCCCCTTCGCCTCCGAGGCCGAGCTGCGCGCGATGGTCGACCTCGCCGAGCAGGAGTCGCTGATCGAGGACGAGGAGCGCCGCATGGTGCACTCCGTCTTCGAGCTCGGCGACACCCTCGTCCGCGAGGTGATGGTGCCGCGCACCGACCTGGTGTGCATCGAGCGCTACAAGACGGTCCGTCAGGCCCTCACCCTCGCGCTGCGCTCCGGCTTCTCACGCATCCCGGTGACCGGGGAGAACGAGGACGACATCGTCGGCATCGTGTATCTGAAGGACCTGGTCCGCAAGACGCACATCAACCGGGACGCCGAGGCGGACCTGGTGTCGACGGCGATGCGCCCGGCGGCCTTCGTGCCCGACACCAAGAACGCGGGCGACCTGCTGCGCGAGATGCAGCAGGAGCGCAACCACGTCGCCGTCGTCATCGACGAGTACGGCGGCACGGCCGGGATCGTCACCATCGAGGACATCCTGGAGGAGATCGTCGGCGAGATCACCGACGAGTACGACCGGGAGCTGCCGCCCGTCGAGGAGCTCGGTGAGGACCGCTTCCGGGTGACGGCCCGCCTCGACATCGGCGACCTCGGCGAGCTGTACGGCTTCGGGCCCGACGAGTACGACGACGAGGACGTGGAGACGGTCGGCGGACTGCTCGCCAAGGCCCTCGGCCGGGTGCCGATCGCCGGCGCCAACTCGGTCGTCGAACTGCCCGACGGACGGACCCTGCGGCTCACCGCCGAGTCCCCGGCCGGCCGCCGGAACAAGATCGTGACCGTGCTCGTCGAGCCGCTCGGGAAGACCGGCCCGGAGGAGGGGACCACCTCGTGACGCCCGACCAGCTGCGTGCCTTCTGCCTGGACTTCAACGATGCGAGCGAGGAGTTCCCGTTCGGGCCCGAGGTCTCCGTCTTCAAGGTGGCCGGGAAGATGTTCGCGCTGTCGTGGCTCGACGCCGAGCCGCTGAGCGTCAACCTCAAGTGCGACCCGGAGGACGCCGTACGGCTGCGCGAGGAGCATCCGGCGATCGTCCCCGGGTACCACATGAACAAGCGGCACTGGAACACGGTGACCGTGGGAGAGCTCCCGGACCGGATGGTCCGGGAGCTGGTCGAGGACTCGTACGACCTGGTGGTCGCCGGTCTGCCCAAGGCGGTACGGCTCCGGCTCGACCGGCCGTAGCCTCGACCGGCGGTAGCTCACTTCCGGCGCCGCAGGCCGAGGGCGAGGCCGAGGGCGACGAGCAGGGCCGCGCTGAGCACGATCGCCGCGTCCAGGGCGATGACCGTACGGACCCCGGCGAACAGGTCCGGGCCGGTGGTGGCGAGCACGCCCAGCATCGGGATGCCGACGGTGAGCCCGACCTGCTGGGTGGTGGTCACCAGACCGGTCGCGAGCCCCTGCTCCTCGTCGCGTACGCCGGACGTGACGGTCACGCCGTACGAGATGATCGCGCCGAGGTGCATCATCGAGGCCAGCGAGACGGCGACCGTCGCCACGACCGCGCCCGACTCGCGGCCCACCAGGAGCAGCGCGGCCGTGAACAGGCCCTGGCCGGCGAGCGAGACCACCAGGGTGCGGTGGGCGCCGAGCCGCCCGATCACCCGCGGGGTGACCATGCCGGCCAGGACCGAGAAGGCGCCCTGGACGCCGAAGACGAGGCCGGAGGCGAAGGCCGACAGACCGAGCGTCTCCTGGAGGTACAGGGTCAGCACGAAGACGATCGTCGACATCATCGAGAAGGTGACCAGACCGCCCAGGTTGCCGAAGGCGACCGTGCGGCGGCGCAGCACCGGCAGCGAGACCAGCGGGGCCGGGTGCCGGGACTCGATCACGCCGAAGGCCAGGAGCAGCAGGACGCCGAGGACGAGACCGACGAGGACGTCCGCGCCGCCGAAACCGCGCTCGGCCGCCGTCGTCAGGGCGTAGATCAGCGCGAGCAGACCACCGGTGACGGTCACCGCGCCCGGTACGTCGAGCCGGGGCCGCTCGGGGGTGCGGGACTCGGGCAGCAGGCCCGGCGCGAGCGGCAGCACGAGCAGCGTGAACACGGCGAGCAGGCCCATGGTGGAGCGCCAGCCGAGGGTGTCGGTCATGACACCGCCGAGGACCATGCCGATGGTGAAGCCGAGGGACATCAGGGTGCCGGAGATGCCGAGCGCCTTCTCGCGCAGCGGGCCCTCCGGGAACGCGGTGGTCAGCAGCGCCATCCCGGTCGGCACGATCGCCGCCGCGCCGAGGCCCTGGAGGGCGCGGCCGGCCAGGAAGGAGCCGGGGCTCCAGGCGAGGGTGGCGAGCACGGAGGCGGCACCGAAGAGGACGAGGCCGGAGAGGAAGAGCCGCTTGCGGCCGAAGAGGTCGCCGATCCGCCCGAAGAGGAGCAGGAAGCCGCCGGAGGGCAGGGCGAAGGCGGTGACCGCCCACTGGAGCGCGGACGGGGCGAAGCCGAGGTCGGCGCCGAGGACGGGGAGGGCGACGTTCAGGACGGAGAAGTCGAGCGCCACCATGAACTGGGCGGCGCAGAGGACGAAGAGGACGAGCCGGTCGCGGCGGGCGAGGCCGGAGGCGGGGGCGGCCGGGGTGCGGGACTTCTTCCGGTCCGGGGTCGGGGTCGTGGTCGGGGTCGGGGTCGGGGGAGAGCTCACGGTTGCCATGGCCACGACTCTCGTGGCACGGGAACAATGCTGGGGAGCGGGAACTTATCCTGTTGGTCGCACCACCAGGCATCCAGGGGGAGGAAGCACACGTGGCCACGGCACTGGAGTCCACCGCCGCCAAGGCGCACCGACTGGCCGAGCTCCGCGAGTTCCTGATGAGCCGTCGGGCCCGGGTGAGCCCCGCCGAGGCGGGCCTGCCCGACGGCGGCAGACGCCGCACACCGGGGCTGCGCCGCGAGGAGGTCGCCGTCCTCGCCGGGGTCGGAGTGTCCTGGTACCAGTGGCTGGAGCAGGGCCGCGACATCACGGTCTCGCCGCAGGTCCTCGACTCCGTCGCCCGGGTGCTGCGGCTCAGCCCGACCGAGCGGCGCCACCTGTACGTACTCGCCGCCCTCAACCCGCCGGCACCGGAACCCGCGCCCGAGGACCGGGACATGTGCCAGGGGCTGCGGCGGCTGATCGACGCGTGGATGCCGTTCCCGGCGCACATCATGGACCAGTACTGGAACATCGTGCTGTACAACGACGCGGCGGCGATCGTGCTCGGCATGCGGCCGGAGACCGTGCAGAACTGCCTGATCTCCTTCTTCACCGACCCGCTCTACCGCGCCCGTTCGACGAGCTGGGAGGAGGTGGCCCCCAAGGTCGTCGCCCAGTTCCGCGCGGCCTGCTCGGAGTGCCCGGACGACGACGGCTTCCGCCAGGTCGTGGAGGAGGCCAAGGAGGCGAGCGCGGAGTTCGCGGAGCTGTGGGAGCGCCGCGACATCCTGCCCGGCGGCCAGAACCGCAAGAAGATGGACCACCCCCTGGTCGGTCCGCTGATCGTCGAGGCCACCCAACTCCGCGTCCCGGCCCGCCCGGACCTCGTCATCGTGCTGCACACGCCGCTGGCGGAGGCGGACACGGCGGCGAAGCTGGAGTGGCTGGTGTCGCCGGAGGGGCGGCGGGGAGCGATGTACCCGGTGGCGGGCTGACCACCGGCAGACCCTCTGTGAACAGGGGTTTTGGGGATCTCTTGGGGAAACGGGGCCCTCGGCGAGGCATTGTCCGAGGGCCCGGATATTCTCACGCAGCACGGCACCGCAGGACGGGGCCGTGCTGCTCCCCGCCGTCCGTCTCACCCCCGAGGACTCCCGCATCATGCGTACGCGTATCACCCGTGGTCTGTCCGCCGTTCTCGCCGTCTCCGCGCTCTCGCTGACCGCCGCGTGCGGCGGCTCGGACGACGCCAAGAAGGACGGTGCCGACAAGCCGGCGGCCGGCGGGTCCGCCTCCGCCTCCGCCGCGCCGACCTCCCAGGCCCCGGCCGCCACGCCGCTGACGGCCGCGCAGATGAAGGCCGCCGCCCTGGAGGCGAAGGACCTTCCGGCCGGCTGGAAGGTCAAGAAGGGTGAGGACGACAACACGGTCTACAAGGCCGACAAGGCCGAGTGCCAGCCGCTGGCCGCCATGATGAGCGCCGGCATCGAGGGCGCCACCCAGGGCGCGAGCGTCGACTTCGTCATCGGCAACAACGCCTCCGAGCTCAGCCAGGAGGTCGCGACCTTCCCCGCCGGCACCGGTGCGGCCGACTACACGAAGAAGATCGTCGCGGCGCTGGACGGCTGCGCGAGCTTCAGCGTCGAGGCCGAGGGCCAGAAGCTGAAGCTCGAGTCGAAGAAGCTCACCGCCCCGCAGGGCGCCGAGGAGGCCATCGCCTTCGGGCTGACCCTGGAGGTTGCGCCCGGCATCAAGATCGCGCCCAACCTGGTGGTCGCGCGTCAGGGCGCGGGTGTGTTCCGCATGCTGCACCTCGCGGACGCCGCCGCGGCCAAGAAGGACTTCGACGGCCTCGCCAAGACGGCCACCGACAAGTTCGTCAAGGCCGCCCAGGGCTGAGTCCCCGCCTGCCCCTGCCCCTGCCCCTGCCCCTGTCCCGTCCCGGCCTATCCTCGGATCATGACACTCAACCGCGAGCACGACGACCTCGGCGCAGAGGACCTCAAGATCATCACGCTGGCGCGCAGCGCCCGCGCCCGCAACGGGGTTCCGGAGGGTGCGGCGGTACGGGACGAGACCGGGCGGACCTATGTCGCCGGGACCGTCGCGCTGGAGTCGCTGAAGCTGAGCGCGCTGCAGACGGCGGTCGCCATGGCCGTGGCCAGCGGCGCCGAGTCGCTTGAGGCCGCGGCGGTCGTCTCCGCCGCGGAGACCCCCTCCGACGAGGACCGTGCGGCGGTACGGGACCTGGGCGGGCCGGAGACCCCGGTGCTGCTCGCGGGGCCCGACGGGAAGCTGCGCGTGGCGGTCACGGCGGGCTGAAGCGTGACCTGAGGGACGCGTGACGCGTGACGCGTGACGCGTGACCCTGAGGGGCCCGGTGCTCGACGAGCGCCGGGCCCTTGTCGTACGCCCGCACGCCCGTACGCCCCACCCGTGCTTCGGAAGCGCACCTGACCACCTGATCTTGACAGTGTCTGATGGGTCATCAGGTGATGTGTCTCGATTCCATTGACTTCTCTCGGCCCGCGGCCGTCAATGGCGCCCTCTCATCTCCCTCAGGAGGGGCCCCCATGCGCTTCACACCACGAAGACGGCGTCGCTGGACCGCCGCCCTCGGTGCCACCGCGCTCGCGCTCACCGCGGGCGGGGCGCTCGCCGCCCCGGCCGGCGCGGCCACCACCGCGTCCTCGGCCGTGGACTTCGCGACCCACTGCGTACCGCCGCCGATCGCCGGCATCCCGCCCATCGACGGCACCACCACCGCCCAGATCACCGTCGACAACGCGGCGCCCAGGGTCGGCGACACGGTCACCGTCACCTACACGGTCACCAAGCCCGCCGCCTCCAACCCGGTCGACCTCGCGCTCCCGGAAAACATCATGACCCCGAGCGGCAAGGTCACCCTGGGCGGCGCCCAGACCGGATCCGTCACCGTCACCGGCGAGAAGAAGAACCCGCCCGTCCCCGGCAAGGGCGCCTTCCCGCCGTTCTCCATGACCGGCACCTTCACGGTCACCGCGCCCGGCGCGATCGCCCTCTCGCCCGGCGACTACAACATCCACACCTCCTACATCATGGAGCTGGACACACCCTGCACCGTGTCCAGCCCGCCCGCGCCGGTCTCCGAGACCGTCACGGCCACGGCTCTGCCCGGGGCCAACGAGCGGGCCCTCCAGCTCGACAACGCCTCCGGCGCACCCGGCGCCCGGGTCACCGTCACCGGTACGAAGTTCACCCCGCTCGCCGAGGTCACCGTCGGCGGGCGGGCCGGTGCCGCCGAGACCGCCGACAAGATGACGGTCACGACCGACAGCCAGGGCGGCTTCGCCGCGCGCCTGACGGTCGCAGACCTGGCCACCACCGGGATCGTGGCGTACGAGGGTGCCGCCTGGGACGCGGAGAAGGGCGCGGGCCCCGTCGCGTACCAGGTCATCGACGACACCCCCGCCCCGCCCGGCAGCCAGAGGATCAGCGCCACGGTCAAGGCCGGCACCCTGTCGATGACCCAGGCCGGCGACGCCGTCCAGCTCTCGGCCGTCGACTTCGGCACGGGCGGCGCGGCCACCGGCGCGCTGCGGACGGTGACCGTCAAGGACTTCCGCGGCGGCCCCGCCGGCTGGTCCCTGACCGGCAAGGTCACCGACTTCTCCGGCCCCGGCGGCGCGTCCGTCGGAGCGGGGAAGCTCAGCTGGACCCCGGCCTGCGCCACCAAGGCCGGCAGCCCCAGCACCTGCGCCGCCGGCTCCGCGGGACCCGTCGGCAGTACGGGCGCGACCCTCGCGTCCACGCCCAACGGCACCGTCACCGGCGGCGAGTTCACCGTCGACGCCGGGCTCTCCCTCGACGTCCCCGCGTACACCGCGCCGGGCTCGTACGCGGGCGTGCTCACGCTGACGCTGTCGTGAGCTGTCGTGAGCTGTCGTGAGCCGTCATGAGCTGTCCTGAGCTGACCTGACCGCTCAGCGGGCCGGGCGCGCACCCGGTCGGCCCGCTCCCCACCCCGGGAGCCGCACCGTGCGTCGCAAGCTGTACGTACTCCTCCTGAGCACCGTCCTCGCACTCCTTGGCCCGCTGCCCGCCGCCGCGCCCGCCTCCGCCGCCGAGAACGGCGAGTGGGCCGTCTACCCGGCCGCCTCCCAGCTCGGCAGCCGCCCGTACTTCTACCTCTCCGCCGACCCCGGGACCACCCTCACCGACAAGGTCACCGTCGCCAACAAGACCGCCGGCCCGCTCACCTTCCTCCTCTACGGCGCCGACGCCTACAACACCGAACGCGACGGCGGCTTCGCCGTCCGCACCCGGCAGGAGAGGCAGACCGGCGCCGGCGCCTGGATCAGGCCCGCGCGCGCCCGGGTCACCGTCCCGCCGCGCTCGGCCGTCACCGTGCCGTACACCCTCACCGTCCCCGCCGACGCCGAACCCGGCGACCACCCCGGCGCCGTCGTCGCGCTCGACGAGCGGATCGCGAAGGGCGGCTCGGGCCGGGACGCCCTCGCGCTGGGGGTGCAGCGGGCCGTCGCCGCACGCGTCTACCTGCGGGTCGGCGGACCCACCGTCCCCGCCCTGTCCGTCGAGGACGTCACCCTCAGCCAGGACCGGCCGCTCGTCCCCGGCACCCGCACCAGCCGCGCCGTGGTCTCGTACACCCTCCACAACCGCGGCAACGTCACCCTCAACCCCCGGGTCGCCCTCAAGGCCCAGGGCCTCTTCGGCCGTACGCTCCTCTCCCGCGACCTGGAGCGGCTGCCGGCCGAGCTGCTGCCCCGGCAGAAGATCCGGCTCACCGAGCAGTGGACCGGCTCGCCGCAGCTCGACTGGGGCGACGTGACCCTCACCGCCACCGCCGAGGACGTGCGCGAGTCCGGCCGGGTGGGCTTCCTGGCCCTGCCGTGGCTGCCGCTCGGAGTGCTCCTCCTCGGCTCCGCCGGAGGGGCCGTCGCCCTGCGGATCCGCCGCCGCCGGGCGCCCGACCGGGCACTGGGTACGTGAGGCGGGCGCTCATCGGGGACAATGGCCCCCATGAGCGTTCGTACCCCTGAGACCGATGAGAACACCGCCCCCTTCCGGGCGGGCTTCGCCTGCTTCGTCGGGCGCCCCAACGCGGGCAAGTCCACCCTCACGAACGCTCTCGTCGGCCAGAAGGTGGCGATCACCTCCAACCGGCCGCAGACCACCCGCCACACGGTCCGCGGCATCGTGCACCGCCCCGACGCCCAGCTCGTCCTCGTCGACACCCCCGGCCTGCACAAGCCGCGCACCCTGCTCGGCGAGCGCCTCAACGACGTCGTGCGCACCACCTGGGCCGAGGTCGACGTGATCGGCTTCTGCCTGCCCGCCGACCAGAAGCTCGGCCCCGGCGACCGCTTCATCGCCAAGGAGCTCTCCGAGATCCGCAAGACGCCGAAGGTCGCCATCGTCACCAAGACGGACCTGGTCGACTCCAAGACCCTCGCCGAGCAGCTGATCGCCATCGACCAGCTCGGCAAGGAGCTCGGCATCGAGTGGGCGCAGATCGTGCCGGTCTCCGCCGTCGGTGACAAGCAGGTCCAGCTCGTCGCCGACCTGCTCGTCCCGCTGCTCCCGGAGTCCCCGCCGCTCTACCCGGAGGGCGACCTCACCGACGAGCCCGAGATGGTCATGGTCGCCGAGCTGATCCGCGAGGCCGCGCTCGAAGGCGTACGGGACGAGCTGCCGCACTCCATCGCGGTGGTCGTCGAGGAGATGCTGCCCCGCGAGAACCGCCCCGCCGACCGGCCGCTGCTCGACATCCACGCCAACGTGTACATCGAGCGCCCCAGCCAGAAGGGCATCATCATCGGCCCCAAGGGCAAGCGCCTGAAGGAGGTCGGCATGAAGTCCCGCAAGCACATCGAGGCCCTGCTCGGGACCCCGGTCTTCCTCGACCTCCACGTGAAGGTCGCGAAGGACTGGCAGCGGGACCCGAAACAGCTCAGGAAGCTGGGCTTCTAGCCCGGCCGCCCACCGCGTGTCAGCATGACGCGGTGACGCAGATCATCAAGGGGGGAAATCTGCCGGTCCCCGGGCAGATGTGGCGGGTCGCGGTCGTCCGGCGGGCCGCCGGTGAAGGGGTGCCGGCGGTCGATGCCTCGGCGCTGCTGCTCGATGCCTCGGGCCGGGTCCGGGGCGACGGCGACCTGGTCTTCTACAACCAGCCCGGGCACGCGTCCGGCGCGGTGCGCCTGGTCGGGCAGGTACGGGACGAGGAGCAGCGGGTCGCCGACTGGCTGGAGATCGACACCGAGCGCGTGGAGCCCGCCGTCCAGCGCATCGTGATCACCGCCTCCAGCGACGACGGGACGTTCGGCCAGGTGCCGGGGCTCCACATACGGACGGTCAGCGCCGGGACCGGCGAGCAGCTGGCGCTGTACGAGGTCGACGACGCGAGCACCGAGACGGCGTTCGTGCTCGGCGAGTTCTACCGGCGCGACGGGGCGTGGAAGTTCCGCGCCGTGGGCCAGGGGTACGACTCCGGGCTCGTCGGCCTGGCCGAGGACTTCGGCATCGTGGGCAGGGACCCCGACGAGCCCGCTGGCAACGACGAGCCCGCCTCCGCCGACGGCCCGCGAGAGGCCATTCCCGAGGAGTTCCTTGCCAAGGTCCGGGAAGCCGAGGCCGCCGTCCCGGCGCAGGTCCCCGTATCCGGCCCCCTGCGGGTCGGTCCGCTGTGGGACACCGACCTCTTCGGCGAGGACTTCCCCGAGTTCGTCCGCAGCGGAGAGGGCAAGGCCGAACTCACCGTCGACGTCACCGTCCCGGCCGGCTTCGTCGTGGTCGACTCCGCCCGGTGGGGTGACGGCTACTTCTCGGTGCACACCGTCGACGAGAAGGGCGAGAGCGCGACCCTGCTCGCGAACACGACCCTGGAGGACTTCGAGGGCCGGGCCGTGCTGCGGCACGACGGCCGGAGCCCGTTGCGCCTGCGCGTGAACGCCTACAAGCGTGACTGGACGGTCGCCGTCCGCCCCGTGAGCACCGTGGACGAACTCGGCCGCGGCGCCACGGGGCGGGGCGCCGACGTGCTGCTCTACACGGGGCCCGCCGGCCTGCTCGCCGCCCGGCTCCGCCCGGTGTCCGACCACGCGTACTTCCACGTGCAGGGCTTCGAGCCGGACGGTAGCCGGCACCTGCTCACCAACGCGGCGGCCAGGCGCCCCAAGGACCTGCGGCCGCTGCCCGAGGGGCCGCTGCTCGTGCAGGTCATGAGTGCCGAGGGTGACTGGTCCGTGGAGGTCCGGCCGCCGAAGGAGAAGGGGTCGGGCAGGTTCTGGCGCCGGGGCTCCCGCTAGCCGTCGCCCACGCGCCCTACACGCCTACGCGCCTTCCTTGAGGACCCTCGTGACGAGGGTCCTCTGCGCGTCCGTGAGGTGGGGGTCGCAGCAGCGGACCGTGCGGCCGTCGACGGTGATCTCGTACGAGAAACCGTCCGGCACACCCCGGCCGTCGCTGTTGCCGTCGCCGTCGCCGTCACCGCCGCCCTCCGCGAGGACGGTGGCGGCCAGGGACTCCCACTCGGGGTCCGGGTCCGAGACCTCCACCTCCGCCGACCGCTCGATCCCCGCGAAACCGCCCGTGCGCCGCACTCGAATCCGCATGGGTTCTGTCTACCAGCCGGCTCAGTCGGTCGGCACGCCCACCACCGACCAGGCCTTCAGGACCGCCCGGACCTCCTCGCTCTCCTCGCCCCCGCCTCCGTAGCGCGCCTTGGCCGCCGCGACCGTCGCCGCCGCGAAGTCCGCGAACCGGGCCTCCGTGTCCAGCGTGCCGCCGGCCATCACGTCGTACCAGATCTGCCCGGCCCGCTCCCACGCGTTGCCGCCGAGCTCGGTCGCGAGCAGGTAGAAGGCGTGGTTGGGGATGCCCGAGTTGATGTGCACGCCGCCGTTGTCGGAGCTGGTGCGGACGTAGCCGTCCATGGTCGCCGGCTGCGGGTCCTTGCCGAGGACGTCGTCGTCGTACGCCGTGCCCGGCTCCTTCATCGAGCGGAGCGCCGTGCCCCGGTCGACGGCCGGGCCGAGCAGCCCGGCCCCGATCAGCCAGTCGGCCTGCTCGGCGCTCTGCCCGAGCGCGTACTGCTTCACCAGCGAGCCGAAGACATCGGACACGGACTCGTTGAGCGCGCCGGACTGCCCGTAATAGGCGAGGTTCGCGGTGTGCTGGGTGAAGCCGTGGGCGAGCTCGTGGCCGATGACGTCCACCGGGAGGGTGAAGTCGAGGAACAGTTCTCCGTCCCCGTCGCCGAACACCATCTGCTCGCCGTTCCAGAAGGCGTTGTCGTACTTCTCGTCGAAGTGGACGGAGGCGAGCAGCGGCATCCCGGCGCCGTCGATCGAGTCCCAGCCGTAGTTCTTCAGGAAGAAGTCGAAGGTGGCGCCGAGACCGGCGTACGCGCGGTTCGCGGTGGTGTCCTCGATCGCGGGGTCGCCCTCGCCGCGCACCTTCACGCCCGGCAGCGTGGTGCCGTTCTCCGCGTCGTACACCGTGCGGCTGGGGCGGCCGGAGGCCTCGCCGGGCAGGGTGGCGACGGCGGACGCGCGGGCCGAGCGCTGGGTGTCGTCGACCGCGAGGGTGCGCCGCGCGGCCGCGGCGATCGCCGGGTCGGCGGAGCCGGCGAGCCGCTCCAGGACGTGCGGGGGGACGATCGAGCAGAAGACAGGAGTGTGGGGTGTCATTGCAGCAATGTGGCACTGAGTGGTGGCGGTGTCACGACCTGCGACGATGATTGGCGAAATGGAGTGATGGGTCACCTTTTCCGATTGACGTCCCAGCCGTCCCGCATACTGAAACGGGACGTCCGCCTCCGCCGGGCCTGGGCTACAGTGACGCACATCATGCGTTTCGGGCTGCTTCTCCTTAGCTGCCGCGGCGAGGGCCTGTAGTCGTAGGCCGACCCCCTCCCCGCGGGTTTCGGTGTTGCGTTCGACAGTCGGCCGTCCGTTTCTCAGGACCTCCGAGGAGCCCTACGCAATGTCTCAGTCGCCCTTCATCAGCCGCCCGACGCCCGTCACCAACGCGACGCACTTCCAGCAGCCGTCCGGGATGCCCATCCACAAGTACGGGCAGTACGAGGCCGTCGCCATCCCCGACCGCACCTGGCCCGAGCAGCGCATCACCAAGGCGCCCCGCTGGCTGTCCACCGACCTGCGCGACGGCAACCAGGCACTGATCGACCCGATGAGCCCGGCCCGCAAGCGCGAGATGTTCGACCTGCTGGTGCGCCTGGGCTACAAGGAGATCGAGGTCGGCTTCCCGTCCTCCGGCGAGACCGACTTCGCGTTCGTGCGCTCCATCATCGAAGAGGGCGCGATCCCGGACGACGTCACCATCTCCGTACTGACCCAGGCCCGCGAGGACCTGATCGAGCGGACCGTCGAGTCCCTGGTCGGCGCCAAGCGCGCCACCGTGCACCTGTACAACGCGACCGCGCCGACCTTCCGCCGGGTCGTCTTCCGCGGCTCGAAGGACGACATCAAGCAGATCGCCGTCGACGGCACCCGCCTGGTGATGGAGTACGCGGAGAAGCTGCTGGGGCCGGAGACCACCTTCGGCTACCAGTACAGCCCGGAGATCTTCACCGACACCGAGCTGGACTTCGCCCTGGAGGTCTGCGAGGCGGTCTGCGACGTGTGGCAGCCCGGCCCGGGCCGCGAGATCATCCTCAACCTGCCCGCCACCGTGGAGCGTTCGACGCCGTCCACGCACGCGGACCGCTTCGAGTGGATGTCCCGCAACCTGACCCGCCGCGAGCACGTCTGCCTGTCCGTCCACCCGCACAACGACCGCGGTACGGCGGTGGCGGCGGCCGAGCTGGCCATCATGGCGGGTGCGGACCGTATCGAGGGCTGTCTGTTCGGGCAGGGCGAGCGGACCGGAAACGTCGACCTGGTGACCCTGGGCATGAACCTGTTCAGCCAGGGCGTCGACCCGCAGATCGACTTCTCGCAGATCGACGAGATCCGCCGGACCAGCGAGTACTGCAACCAGATGGAGGTCCACCCGCGCCACCCCTACGCGGGCGACCTGGTCTACACCGCCTTCTCCGGCTCCCACCAGGACGCCATCAAGAAGGGCTTCGACGCCATGGAGGCCGACGCGGCCGCGAAGGGCGTCACCGTCGACGACATCGAGTGGGCGGTGCCGTACCTGCCGATCGACCCGAAGGACGTCGGCCGCTCGTACGAGGCGGTCATCCGGGTCAACTCGCAGTCCGGCAAGGGCGGTATCGCGTACGTCCTGAAGAACGACCACAAGCTGGACCTGCCGCGCCGCATGCAGATCGAGTTCTCGCGGATCATCCAGCAGAAGACGGACGCCGAGGGCGGCGAGGTCACGCCGAAGGAGATCTGGTCGGTCTTCCAGGACGAGTACCTGCCCAACCCGGACAACGCGTGGGGCCGTATCCAGCTGCGCTCCGGCCAGTCGACCTCCGACACGGACGGCACCGACACCCTGCGGATCGAGGCGGTCGTCGACGGCGTCGACACCGTCCTGACCGGCTCCGGCAACGGCCCGATCTCCGCCTTCTTCGCCGCGCTGCAGGAGATCGGCGTGGACGCGCGCCTGCTGGACTACCAGGAGCACACCATGAGCGAGGGCGCGTCCGCGCAGGCCGCCTCGTACATCGAGTGCGCGATCGACGGCCGGGTCCTGTGGGGCATCGGCATCGACGCGAACACGACGCGCGCGTCGCTGAAGGCGGTCGTGTCGGCGGTGAACCGCTCGGCCCGCTGACGCGACGCCGTCCGGCACCTTCCCGCGGACACCGCCCCGCACCCCGCTCCGGGGTGCGGGGCGGTGTCGTCTCCGGTGTCGTCTCCGGCCTCGGCTCCGGCCACCCCGGAGGGTGATCTCGCGCCGGCCGGTTCGTCCATCGGACCTGCCCGAGACCTGCGGCACGGCGAAAACACGGCGGAAACGGTCCGGCGGGTCTCGGCCAAGTCCGGGTTCTTCTGCTGACGAGGTGCTGACGCCACATCATCGATGTGGCTAACATCACGCCAACGCCGGCAGCGTTGCCGGGTCGTAAGGAGGTGCGGCGTGCGGTCGTCAGCGCGGAAGTCTCGTGAGCGAAGCCTGGTTCTCTGCGGAATCCGTACCTCCTGGAACACGATCGGCGACGGCGAGTTCTACTGCGAGGAGTGCGGCGGCGACCGCAACTACCGCCGCCGCACCGGCCGCCGCCGGTTCGCCGTGCTGGGCGTGCCGCTGCTGCCCCGCGGGCACACGGGCCCGGTCGTCGAGTGCGCCGCCTGCCACACCCACTTCGGTACGGAGGTGCTGGCCCAGCCGACGACCAGCCGCTTCTCCGGCATGCTGCGCGACGCGGTGCACACCGTGGCCCTGGCCGTCCTCGCGGCCGGCGGCACCTCCTCCCGTACCGCCGTCGACACCGCCGCGACCGGGGTCCGCGCGGCCGGCTACGCCGACTGCACCTCCCTCCAGCTCGTCGAACTGGTCGAGGCCCTCGCCGCCGACACCGGCCGCTTCCTCCCGGACGTGAGCAGCGGCGGCGCGGCCCTCGCGATCGAACTCCACGAGGCCCTCGAACCCCTCACCCCGTACCTGGCCGCGGCCGGCCGCGAATCGATCCTGCTGCAGGGCGCGCGCATCGCCCTCGCGGACGGCCCGTACACGCCGGCGGAGCGGGAGGTCCTGACGACGGTCGGCAACGCGCTGACGCTGTGCGCGGACGACACGGCGAGGCTGCTGGAGACGGCGCGCAAGGTCGGCTGAGCGGGGAGGCCGACCGGGCCGGTTTCGTACGGGTACGGCGCACGGCCGCACGGGCCGTGTCCGGGGCCGGGGAAGCGTTCGCGGGGCGTAGGCCGGATCTCGTACGAGCTCGGCCAGCTTTCGCACGGCGTACGGCTGCACGGCGCACGGCGGGGGCGCCGTCATGAGGTGGCGAGCCGCGCGGCCGTGCCGCGGCCGTGTCCGGGGCCGGGGAAGTCTCGGCAGGGTGTAGGCCGGGTCTCGTACGAGCTGGGCCGACTTTCGCGCACGGCGCGGGTGCCGTCACGAGGTGGCGAGCCGCCTGGCCGCGCGGGCCGCGTTCGGGGTGGCGCCCAGGCGCTCGAAGGCCGCCCGGGCGGCGCGGAGTTCGTGCCGGGCGGCGGTCTCGTCGCCGTTCGCCCGGTCTGCCGCCGCGAGCAGCAGCCGTACCCGCGCCGCCTCGTACGGAACGTCCAGATCGAGCCAGAGCGCGAGCGCGCGCCGCAGCGGAGCCGGGTCGCCCGTCAGCGCACCGCGTGCGCCCGCGGCCGGAGCGGCGAGCAGGGGCGCGTCGGGCGCGGCGAGCGCCTCAAGTTCGGTGACGGCTCCGGCAGCCGCGCCGTGCGCGCCCAGCACGAGGGTGGTCTCGGTGAGCGCGGCGAGCAGCCGGGCCCGGCCGAGCCGGTCGTGGGCCGGGTCCGTCTGGCAGTCCAGCGCGAGCCGGAGCCCCGCGAGCGCCGCGTCCGGGCGCCCCTGGGCGAGCCGCAGCAGCGCGAGCCCGGGCTGGGGCACCCGCCCGAGCCCGTACGCGCGCGCGTACGAGCGCTGCGCCTCCGCCGTACGCCCCTGCCTCCGCCGTATCTCCCCGAGGGTGTACGAGGCGTCCGCCGCCGCGCCGAGCGTGTCCGGCCCGGCCTCCTGCCAGACGAGCCGCACGGCCTCCTCGGCCTGCGCCCAGGCGCCGCGGAGGTCGAGGACCTGGAGGTGGTGGACGCGGCAGAGCGGCCGGAAGGGGTGGGGACCAGGGGCGGGACCAGAGGGAGGACCCGCGCACCAGGTCATGGCGGCCTGCGACCAGGCGGCCGCGCGGCGCAGGTCGCCCGCGCGCAGGGCCTGCCCGGGAGCGAGGGAGAAGAGCCGGCCGGTGACGGTGGAGCCGAGGGCGCCGGCCGTCGCGGCGCCCATGGCGGCGTCGAGGAGGGCGAAGGCCTCGGTGCGCCGGTCGTGGGCGAGCAGGAGGGATGCCTCGGCCTGGCGGGCGAGCGCGAGCAGGTCGGGGCTGCCGGAGCGGACGGCGAGCCGGGTGGCCCGGCGGACGGCGGCGAGCGCGGCGGCGGGGTCGTGGTGCTCCTCGGCGTCCGCCGTGTCGGTCCAGGCGAGGAGGCCCTGCTCGGGGCAGTCGGGGCGCCCGTCCAGGTCGTGATGGGCCCGGTGCAGCCAGCCCGCGGCGGCGGCCGGCCGCCCGAGCCGCCGGTACGCGTCGGCGAGCCACCACGCGGTGAGCCCGGCGCCGCGCGGATCGCCCGCGGCGACGTAGGCGGCGTGGGCCCGTAGCCGGGCGGAGACGGACTCGTCGATCCGGCCGGACCACCAGGCGGCGTCGGAGAGGAGGGCGAGGCCGTCGGGGCCGAGGGGCCGCCCGTGGAGGAGGGCGTAGGTGGCGGGCCAGTCCTCGCGGTCGGCCGCGGCCTGCGCGAGGGGTGTCGTATCGCGCTCGGCGCGGTGCTCGGCAGCGGCCATGAACGGCTCCTTCCCGGCCCCATCAGGATAGGACCGGGAAGGAAGCAACGGCTCGGTCAGCCGAGGTCGACGCCGCTCGCGCGGAGCATGTCCTCACGCTCGACGATCTTCACGCGCTCGCGGCCCTGGGGCTCGCCGAGCGCCTTCTCGGCGGCGTCGAGCTTGTACCAGCCCTCCCACGTCGTGTACGCGATGCCCTTGCCCTCCAGGAAGGACACGACCGCGTCCTCCGCCGGGGACTCGGGGGTGAGGAGCCGGCCGTTGGCGTGGTCGTCGAGCAGGTTGGCCACGGTCTCGTTGGCGTCGCCCTTGGTGTGCCCGATGAGGCCGACGGGGCCGCGGCGGATCCAGCCGGTGACGTACGTGGACGGCATGGGCGCGCCGCCCTCCTCGATCACGCGGCCGCCCTCGTCCGGGACGGTGCCGGTCGTGGTGTCCCAGGGGAGCTTGGGCAGCTCGTCGGAGAGGTAGCCGACGGCGCGGTAGACGGCCTGGACGTCCCAGTCGGTGGTCTGTCCGGTTCCCTTGACGTTGCCGGTGCCGTCGAGCTCGGTGCGCTCGGTGCGCAGGCCGACGACCTTGCCGTCCTCGCCGAGGATCTCGACGGGCGACTCGAAGAAGTGCAGGAAGAGCTTGTGCGGGCGGTCGCCGATGTCGCGGATCGCCCAGTTCTCCAGGGTCTTGGCGACCATGTCGGTCTGCTTGTTCTTGCGCCGCTCGGCGATCGATCCCTCGTCGTAGTCGATGTCCTCGGGGTTGACGATGACCTCGATGTTGGGGGAGTGGTCCAGCTCGCGCAGCTCCATGGGGCTGAACTTGGCCTGGGCCGGGCCGCGGCGGCCGAAGACGTGGACCTCCAGGGCCTTGTTGGCCTTGAGCCCGTCGTAGACGTTGGCCGGGATCTCGGTCGGCAGCAGCTCGTCCGCGGTCTTCGCGAGGATCCGGGCGATGTCGAGGGCGACATTGCCGACGCCGAGCACGGCGACCTTCTCGGCCGACAGGTCCCAGGTGCGCGGGACGTCCGGGTGGCCGTCGTACCAGGAGGCGAAGTCGGCGGCACCGAGCGAGCCGTCGAGCTCGACGCCCGGGATGCGGAGCTCGCGGTCGGCCATGGCGCCGGTGGAGAAGACGACGGCGTCGTAGAACGCGCGCAGGTCGTCGAGGTGCACGTCGGTGCCGTAGTCGACATTGCCGAAGAGCCGGACCTGCGGCTTGTCGAGGACCTGGTGGAGGGCGGTGACGATGCCCTTGATCCGCGGGTGGTCGGGCGCGACGCCGTAGCGGATGAGGCCGAACGGCGCGGGCATCCGCTCGAAGAGGTCGATGGACACACCCGGCGCGGCGGCGGCCTCGGACTTCAGCAGCGCATCAGCGGCGTAGATCCCGGCGGGGCCGGCGCCGACGATCGCGACCCGGAGGGGGCGGGGCATGACAGGTTTCCCTTCGCAAGCGACGCGACGGCGAGGGATCGCCGCGCTTAGGCCACCCTAAATAATGCGGCAAGCTGCTCGGTACCTGACCCCGGTCTATGGCCCCATAAGGCAGACTTATGACTTCCATAAGTGGAGGCGAGGTCGCCGAGCTTACGGGACGGGGAAGGGCGAGGGATGCCGGGGGTGGCGGGGGGCAGGAATCAGGGACGGTCAGCCGCTGAAGGCGGGCAGGGCCAGGAGGTACGTCCCGTAGTCGAGGAACCCCGCGACGACGGCGACGACGAGGAAGACCGTCAGTCCGAACGCGTGCTCGCGCCAGTCGGTGCGGACGATGGCGTTCCTGGGGTTCCGCGGGTGATAGGCGATCTGCACGGGCCTGCCCTTGTTGCTGCCGCCGATGTAGCGGGTCATGCCGTCGGTGGCCGTGAAGGCGTTGGTGGTGTCGCCGCCCCGGAAGACCTGCCGCCCCTCCACGGTGATCCCGTAGCGGGGCAGGTACCACGCCCGCCACTCCCCGAGCAGCCCCATCAGAGTGACGTAGGTGACGCCGACACCGGCCTCCCCGAGGAGCAGCGTCGCGATGCCCCGGCCCCAGTTCTTGTCCAACAGCCCGACGGCGACGGCGAGGATCGCGACGGCGACGCAGCCCGCGTACGCCGGCCCGCGGAGGGACGGCAGCCCGGCCTTCACCTCGGTCTCGTCCTCGTCCTCGTCCGTCTCCTCCTCCTCGTCGAAGACCAGACTCCGCGTGACGACGAGCGTCGCGCCGTCCACCGTCTCCTCGCCCGCGGTGCGCTCGGGCAGTGCGGCGTTCACGGCGTCGGCGAAGACCGACGCGGCGGCGGCGCTCACGTCCGTGACCCGGTACGCCGTCGGCTCGGCCCCCGCCGGGGCGGTCAGCTCGACCGCGAGGTCCCGCCGCTCGGCCCGGACGCGCGCGATCGCGGCCAGCGGGATGCGCAGCTCGGCATCCGGGCGGCGCAGCACCAGCTCCTCGCCTGCGGAGCGGAGCTCGGTGCCCCGGTCACCCTGGAGGACGGGTATGGACGAAGAGATCGACATGCGCGTGATCGTAAGGCGCGAACTCCTCGCCGGTGAAGGGGATGTGGGGGTTTCGGTCGGGGCCGATGGTGTCGTACCGTCCGCCTGTGAACCTGGTGACCGGAGTCCTCGTCTGCTTCATCGTCGCGTCCGTGCCTGCCTTCTTCTTCGGCCTGATGCTGATCTCCGGCGAGCGGCACGAGCGGAAGCGGATGACGGGCCTGTGCGAGTCCGGCGTCGAGGTCCAGGCGAAGCTGATCAGCCTGGTGCCGTTCGGCAAGAACGGCTACGCGAGCGTGACGTACGAGTTCGAGACCGCCACCGGCACCGTCCGACACAACAAGGGGGCGAATCGGGGCCCCGCGCACGTGATCGGCCACGAGTACCCGATGGTGTACGACCCCCAGAACCCGAAGAGCGTGCACCTGGGCGACATGGCGGCCGCCCGCAAGGAGCGCAAGCGCCGCCAGGGCGACGTGCGCGGAGCGCAGCGGTTCGCGCTGCTGTCCCTGGCCGTGGGCGTCCTGGCGACGGTGGGCCTGATCGTCAGCCCCTCCTGAAGAAGCGCCCTAGGAGCCGAAGGCGTCGGCCGTGATGGCCACAAGGGCCGCCACGCCGCCGAGCCCGCAGAGGAGCAGGAACGTTCCGCCCCAGATGTCGAAGCGCTGGAAGAACCCCGGCTTGAGGGTGAAGACGTCCGCCGGATCCTCCGGGTCGTAGACGATCTCCAGATACGGTCCGGAGGCGAAGCTGGACACGGTGCGGGCCATCCCGGCCCGGTCCACATAGAGGAACGTCCCCGGCACGTTGGCCGGCCGGGCGAACTCCTTCGTGCCTCGCTTGCGCACCTGACGCCGGTGGAACCACGCCCCCAGCCCCATCCACGCGGCCACGAGGCACAGGCCCGCCACGACCCCGACCATGACGATTCCGACGACATGGACGGCGGTTCCTGCCACCCCGTTGATCACGGACAGGACGACGACCGCCCCGAGACAGCCGAGCGCGAACCACTTCACCCGGCGCATGTGCCCCCGGTACCAGCGCGTCTTGATGGTGTCGAGGACGACGAGGGAAGCGCCGTCGACCTCCTCGTCCGGCTCGGGCTCCAGCAACAAGGAGTTCACACCGTCGGCGAAGGCGATGGCGGCCGCCTCGTTCACCCCCTCGATCCGGTGCGCCGCAGGCGCGGCCCCGGCGGGAACCCTCAACTCGACGATGACGGACCCCCCTTCGGCCCGCACCCGGGCCACGGCCCTGCCGGGGATGTTGAGCTCGTCGTACGGGCTCCGCAGGAGCAGCCCCTCGGGGAGGGCGCTCAGATTGGTGCCACCGTTGCCCTTGAGGACGGGTATGGAGGAGACGATCGACATGCGCGTGATCGTAGGGCGCGAACTCCTCGGCGGTGAAGGGGGTGTGGAGGTTTCGGGCGGGGCCGGTGGTGCTGATGGGGCCTGTGGTGCCGCACCGGCCGCGCAACGGCCGGAATCGACCGCCGCCGATTACCAACTGCAACGACTGTCTGCGCAAGTTGGTAGATTCGGTGGCGCGTAGGCCGACGGCCGGCGCCTGATCGACCGGAGGACGGGGGTCCCATGGCGTGGGAAGAGTGGGAAAGGGCCAAAGCAGTAGTAGCGGCCCGTGAGAGCACGCGGATGCGGCTGAACCAGGCCGGGGCGAGTGGATCCGGTGGGTCCGGAGCCGCGGATCTCGTCGTACGCCAGGACGACCTCGGCGCAGTCGGGCACGAGGCGTTCATTCTCCATGGCGAACTGAGCAAGAAGGCCGACATCGCGGCCGCAGGGTCCGGCAACGAGGCTTCGGGGTCCACCATGCGGGCCGCCGCCGCGCTCAAGAGTCACCACCTGGAGCTGGGTTCGGAGCTCGAAACGACTGTCGAGGTCTGGACCTCACAGGTCAAGCATGTCCTCCAGGCGGCCGCGCACATCTCCAACCACCTCGACTACAGCAAGAAGATGCACGCCCGCGACGACACCCAGATCGCCGCCGACCTCAAGGGGCGAACCGGTCCGGTGTCCGTCTCCGCGCTGAACGAGTACTTCAAGTAGGGGGGAGCGGGGAGCGATGGGTGACTTCACCTATTCCGACCTGATGGCACTGGACCTCGGCAAGCTGGCCACGGCGGTCTCCGACTGGGAGTCGATGGTCGCCGACCTGGCCAAGCTGGCCACCGCTACACGGGACGGCCTGGTCAAGAAGTCCGACGGGGCCGACTGGAAGGGCGTCAACGCGGACGTCACGCGCGAGTTCGTGCACAAGACGGCCAAGGAAGTCGCCGATCTTCAGGCCGAGGCGACGAGCATCGCCGCCGTACTCGCTGATGCGCACGCCGAGTTGGCGAACTATCAGAAGCAGGCCGGAAGTCTTACCGAAAAGGCGCGTAGGGGCGATCCCAGCCATAATCCACCGGACCCCTCCCTCATCATCGTGGACGGACCGGGCGGCACCGTCCGGGTGATGGAGGCGATCTGCACACCGGAGGGCACGAACCAGCGCACCAAGGATTACATCCAGTGGTACGTCGACACGCTCAACGGAATCGTCCAGCACGCCGCCGAGGTGGACGCCGCGGCGGCGCGCGCGCTGCGCAAGAGCCACGGCAATGACCCGCACAACGCCGGGCACGCCAAGTACACCTCCTTGGACGAGGAGCAACTGCCCCGTGCGGAGGAACTGGCCGGCCTGGGCGGCGATGCCGACGCGAAGCAGCGCGCCGAGCTGAAGCGTCTGTGGGAATCGCTGAGCCCCGAGGCGCGGGCACGTCTCTGGCTCGCGAAGAAGGAAGACCTGATAGCGGCGGGTGTGCTGGGCACTACGGTGCCGCAGATCGCGGCCGACGCTGGGGCGGGGCGGCATGGATCGGAGTCGCCTGGCTTCGAGGAGTGGTCCACCAAGCGCAAGATGGAACTGATCTTGGCGGGCGCCGACATGAAGGGGATGACGGACGCATCCCGCCATATGACGCATTACCTTGGCAGCAGCGGCACTCCAATGAGCCTGCCGGTGGACAAGATGATGGCGGACGTCCCCGAATACAAGGCGTACGTGGACGAGACAGTGCGGCTCAACCAGCACACCTGGCGCCAGCAGGCCCTTGAAGAGTTCCGGAAAAATGGTGGCAAACCAGTCGCCTTTCCGGTGGAAGCGCGCCAGGAAGAGAACTTCTACTTCGGGCAGAATCTCGACGAGAACTGGTATTACGCGGTGGGTGGGGCCAACCACAACGTGACCGGTGTGGTCACAGCGGTTCCCGACGCCCAGGGCAACCCGAAGATCGCCGTCGATTACCAGGCGAATGTCTGGGACCGGTACAACTGGGACGAGGGCAAGGGTGTGGACATCGGCCCGCTGAACGTCCCGGACGGACAGATGGCGAAGTTGCACCGGACCGGGCTCGCCCAGGAGTTCGCCATGGCGGGCAGCAGCGAGGTCAAGCACTACGATCTCGGCTCGTCGCAGCCGAACGGGGACCCACTCCCGGGTCCCGAGGAAAGCAGGGACGGACGCATGGAGCCCGGTCGGGAGCAGACGAACCGCACGGCCCACAGGGGAACGGAGAGGGTGGGGGCCCGATGAACGGCTTCTTCTCTCGGCGGGGTCACTTCATGGCGGGTGTCATCGGTGCCGTCGTAGCCGGCGGATTACTCCTCGGCGGCTGTGGTGATCCTGACCGAGGGGTGGACAGCGGGGAGAGCAGGGTGAAGGACGGGCGGTGGGCCGAGGGGGTCACGCCCGCGTGGATGGCTGAACACATGAAGATCGACGTGCCGGCCACGGCCAAGACCGCTCAGGCCGCGTATCACGTCCAGTCCCAGTTCGACACCGGGCTGCTCACCTTCACCCTGACGAGGGCCGAGGCCGAGGATTACCTGAAGAAGAATCCGCCGGAAGGCATGTGGTTGACGCCGGAGAAGGCGGACCCTGACACGCGATACAGGGACTTCACCCAACTCGGCCTGCCGGAGCCGGAGACGTTCAAGGACGGCATGCGGTACGGCACAGTCTGTGCCGGCGACCCCGTAGACGACCCGTACGGGACTCAGGACGGGGCTTGCGTCAAGCTGTATGCCCACGAGTACGCCCCGGACAGAACCCGCATCTACATCCGCGACTACTTCGAACCGGGCATCAGCCCCCTCCCGGATGCGCCCAAGCCCTAGGTTTGGCCGGGTGAGCGGATTCCTTGAAGCGGTGCGGGCGTCGTACGACACCGTGGCCGACGTGTACGCCGAGACCGTGCCGCCGCCCGAGCGGCTCGATCCGCTTTCGCGGGCCGTGCTCGACGTGTTCGTCGGGGAGATGGCGGGGGTGGGGCTCGTCGCGGACGTCGGGTGCGGGCCCGGGAAAGTGGCCGGGTATCTGGCGGCCGGCGGGGTGCGGGTGTCGGGGTGGACCTGTCGGCGCGGATGGTGGCGATCGCGCGGCGGGCGCGGCCGGACGTGCCGTTCGTCGTCGGGTCGATGACCGCGCTCGGGGTGCGCGACGGCGCGCTCGCGGGCGTCCTCGCGTACTACTCCACCCATCACACGCCCCCCGAGCACCTCCCCGCCGTCTACGCGGAGTTCGCCCGCGTCCTGGCTCCTGGGGGCCGCCTGATGCTCGCCGGCTCGGCCGTCGCCTCGGCCCGCGTGAGGCGCCAGACCCGGAACTCCTCGCCCTCTTCCCCCTGCGCCCGGTCCACCTCGGTGAACCCCAGGCGCGCCGGGACGCCCGCGCTCGCGTGGTTTTCCGGCAGGTGCATCACCAGGAGCTGCCGTACGTGTGGCAGCCGGAAGCCCTCGGCCGTGAGCGTCCGTACGGCCCTGGTGGCGACGCCGCGCCCCGTGGCGGCCGGATGGAGCCAGTACCCGATCTCGTACGTCCCCGGGGGCGTGTCCTCCTGTACGTGCAGCCCGCACGCCCCGACGATCGCCCCGTCCAGCACGACCGCGTACGTGTAACTCGTCCCCGCCTCCCAGTCCCTGTCCCGCCGCGACAGGAACCCGGCGGTCCACTCCGGGCTGTGGTCGTCGACCCAGTCCATCCACGGCCGCAGATGATCGACGGACTCGCCGAGCACCCGGTGCAGTTCGGGCAGGTCCGCGGGGTTCACGAAGCGGCGGAGGGTGAGCCGGTCGTCGATCGCGACCGCGTCCCGCGGGCACGTCATGCGTATCCTCCCAAGAGGATCATCAGGGTGCAGAGGCCGAGCGTGACGCCCCACAGGAGCAGCGCCCCGAACGTGATCACCACCCGCGTGAAGACGGGATAGACACCGACGTTCTCAGCGGGGTTGTCCGGGTGGTAACAGATTTCGATCTCGCTCGCGTACGCCTGCCGGGTGTGGTTGTACGTCATTCCGCTCAGGTCCGTGTACTCGTAGAACCCCGTCTTGCCGTACGAGTTGTTGCGCACGGCCATCACCGTGATGCCGCGCCGGGGGAGCACCCACATCTGGAAGATGCGTTCCGTCAACATCCCGCTGCACAGGTTGAGCAGCACCGCCACGATCCCCAGGACGACCGAGAGCGGGAGCGCACCCGGCTCTCCCGCCCGCACCACCAGCACACTCGTGGCGACGGTCGCCCCGACACCGGGAACCAGCGCCAGCAGGATCCACCCCAGCGCCCTCGCCTTCCGCGCCGTGCCGATCTGCGGCAGGTCCTCGGCGGGGGCGGCCGGACGGAGCGAGCGCGTCGTCACGAGCGTCGCGCCGTCGAGCGACGGGTCGGGCTCCGGCAGCCTGGACAACTCCCTGCCCACCGTCGTCGCGAACAGGTCGACCGAGGCCTGGTTGACGCCCTCGATGCGGTGGGTGGCCGGCGTCGCCCCGGTGGGGGCGTGCAGCTCGACGGTGAGGGCCCGGCCGTCCGGGACGAGGTCCCGGACGGCGCGAAGGGGGATGCGTATCTCCTCGTCCTCGCGCCGCAGCGTCAGCGACGTGCCTTCGTGACGCAGGACGGTCTGGTCCTTGCCGCGCAGGACGGGCGTGGAGGCGGTCGTCATCTCTTCAGGCCGGCGACGAACGCGGCCCAGGCGGCGGGCGGTACGAGGAGGGCGGGGCCGGTGGGGTTCTTGGAGTCGCGGACGGGGACGACGCCGGGGACGTTGTCGAGGACTTCGACGCAGGAACCGCCTTCGCCGTTGCTGTACGAGCTCTTGCGCCAGGCGGCGCCGGTGAAGTCGTACGAGACCTCGACGCAGTCGCCGCCCTCACCGTTGCTGTAGGAGCTCTTGAACCAGTGGGCGTTGCTCAGGTTGAACTCGCGCATCGTCTGAAGTCCTCCGCCGCCGACTCGATCAGGGCCAGGGACGCCTCTGGCGACAGCGCGGCGACCCTGAGCAGATCGTAGGCGCGCTGTGCGCGCTTCACCACTGCCGGATCGTCGAGCAGCGTTCCCGAAAACGATGTCTCCGTATAGGCCGTTGGTGGCTGGTCGCTGAACTCCAAGAGCTGGAGCATGCCGCCCATCGAGGCGTGTTCCCCGGTCGTTCGCGGCAGCACCGTCACCACGAGCCACCGCTGCCGGATCAGTGCCGCGATGTGGTCCAGTTGCCTCGCCATCGCCTCTGGGCCGCCGACCGGAGCGCGTACCGCGTTCTCGTGCAGTACCACCCAGTACTCGGGCCTTGTAGCGTCCTGGAGGATCGCCTGTCGTTCGAGTCGCGAACTGACCTTCTCCTCGATGTACTCCTCCGTCACGAACGGATTCGCCGCCACCGTCACCGCTCGCGCGTACTCCGCCGTCTGCAACAGGCCCGGCACCACCGTCGGCGCGAACTCGCAGATCTTCGTCGCCACCGCCTCAAGCTCCGCCACCTCGTAGAAATACGAGGCATACGGCGACGCGTTGATGAGGTCGCGACAGGTCCGTTCGAAAATACCGCTGGTTTGTAGCGCCTCGTCGATTCTCTGTGCCACATCCAGCTGCGGCTTTCGCACACCCTGCTCGAACAGCCCGATGTACGCCCCCGACACGAACACCCGTCTGCCCAGCTCGCTCTGGGACAGCCCCGCCGCCTCTCGGCGCTCCTTCAGGAGCTCACCGAAGAACACCCACACTTCGTCCCGCTTGGCCTTGGCCATGGATTAACTCCCCAACGCGACACCGCAGTTGTTTCCCCCGCGCGTCTGCCGATTCTACGGAGCCGCCACCACTCTGGATGCGAAAAGCGGGAAATGGATTCGGAAAGGATCGCGTTGGTGAAAGAAGAGAGCATGCGGCCGACGGAAACGGATGTGGCACGAGAGGCGGTGAGGGAATTGCGCGATGCGCTCCGGCGGGTCGGGGTCGTCCTGCCATCGCTCGGGCTCGACGCCCTCACCCTTGCCGCCGATCCTCCTCGGCCGCTCGTCGAACTGGGGCGCTGTACGGCCGCGACGGCACGGCTGCTCGCCGCAGCGCTCATGGCCGCAGCGCTCGTGAACGAAGGGGGACGCGAATGAAACCGCCCATCGGCGCGTACGTCGTCGAGATCGTGACCGGCAGGGTCGGCACCGTCATGGGGCACGAGGGGCCCTATCTCCAGCTCCGGCCGATCGGTGGCGGGCGTGAGTGGGACTGCGAGCCCGACGGGGTGCGGGTCGCCACGCCCGGGGAGCGGCTGCGCGCCTCCACCGCGCACGCGAACGCGCGGAGCCGGGGGGAGGTGCCCTGAGGGGTGGAGGGGGGCACGGAGGGGCCTGTGGGGAGTGCTGCTCCCCACAGACCCCTCTCGTCGTCTGTCGGACGCGGGTCAGTGCGCCGGCGTCAGAACTGCTCGACGAAGTACGGCTCGACGGTCATGTACCCGTTGCCGCGGGCGCCGTAGAGCGTGCCGCGGCTCTGCTGGGCCAGGGTGTACCAGGAGTCGACGTAGTCGGGGTCGTCGGTCCACCAGTCGTCCGGCATGGCGTCGAGGATCGCGTTCACCAGCGGGATGTAGGCGCCCTGGTCGGTGATGGTGAGGAGCACCGCGGCGATGGCCTTGGCGAGGTCGCGGTAGTTGGTGCTGCCGTCCTCCTCCATCATCACGGCGTCGGCCAGGTTGTACTTGTAGTTCGACCAGTTGACCAGGATCTGGTTCGGCCGGTAGACCGTGCCGTCGCTGTCGAGGTACGGCATGTCGACCGGGTCGACGCGGACCTTGCCGTCCTGGCCGAAGCCGCTGACGAGCGTGTAGATCTCGGCGTCGCCCTTGATCCAGGGCTCCTCGTCGTCGTTCAGGTGGACCGCGGTGATCTTCGTGGTCCAGAAGCCGGCGGTGGCCGCCATGGTGTGGGTGGGCGTCGGCTGCGCGGACTCGACGCCGGCCTTCGTCAGTTCCTGCTTCATGACGTCCAGGCCGGCCGCCAGCGCCTTGGTGCTGTCGATGTCGACGACGTACACCGGCTGCGCGGGCGCCTTGCGGGCGTCGAGCCGGTGGGCCCGGCCCTGGCTGTCGTACGCGGTGATCGTGGCGGCGTCGTCGTCCGCGACGGCGGCGGCGACCCACGGGGTGGCGCCGGCCGAGAGCGCGGCGCGCATCGACGGGGCGCCGAGGCGCAGCCGGAGCAGCGAGCCGGTCTTGGAGTCCAGCCCCTTCGCCGCGGCGATGTCGTGGTCGGCGGCGGTGAGCCGGGACTTCAGCGCACCGCTCGCCTTCTCGGCGACCGGCACCTCGGCCCCGCCGGACTTCAGGGTGGCCGCGCTCAGGCTCCTGCTCCAGGCGGCGTCGCCGAGCGAGCGCGCGATGTCCTGGGCCGCGCGGTCCTGGGCGGAGGTGACGGCGGCCTTGGTGGCGGCCGCGGAGGCGGAAGCCGAAACAGGCGCCGGCGCCGGGGTCGGGGCGGCGGTGGCCGCGGAGGCGGCGCCCAGGGTCTGTGCCGCGCAGAGTGCGACGAGGGTGGCCGCGGTGGCGGTGAGGGTGCCGCGTCGTCGGGTGGGACGAGGTCTCACGGTGATCGCTCCTCCGGTGGGAGTGGTCGGTGATACGACGTGGTGGTGCGACGGTGGGGGTGCGGGCGATGAGTGCGGACGATCTATGCGGGTAGAAAGTTTCCTCAGGCATCATCATGACGAGGGCATGTCATACACACAAGGTCTGCAGGCTACTCGCGGGTGAACTTCCCGCTGCCGGACGGTAGTTGGCTGATTCCCGTAGGTCCTGTGGCCGTACGGCGCCGCCCCTGCCCGCCCCGCGCCGGGCTGTCCGACCCGTACGGGACAATGGGCCCATGAGCCTGTTCCGCGACGACGGCATCGTGCTGCGCACCCAGAAGCTGGGTGAAGCGGACCGCATCATCACGCTGCTCACGCGCGGTCACGGACGCGTACGCGCCGTCGCGCGCGGGGTGCGGCGGACCAAGTCGAAGTTCGGGGCCAGGCTCGAACCGTTCTCGCACGTGGACGTGCAGTTCTTCGCCCGCGGGAGTGAGCTGATCGGGCGCGGGCTGCCGCTCTGCACGCAGAGCGAGACCATCGCCGCGTACGGCAGCTCGATCGTCACCGACTACGCCCGCTACACCGCCGGCACCGCCATGCTGGAGACGGCGGAACGGTTCACCGATCACGAGGGCGAGCCGGCCATGCAGCAGTATCTGCTGCTCGTCGGCGGACTGCGCACCCTCGCGCGCGGCGAGCACGCCCCGCACCTCATCCTCGATGCCTTCCTGCTGCGCTCGCTCGCCGTCAACGGCTACGCGCCCAGCTTCGAGGACTGCGCCAAATGCGGACTTCACGGCCCCAACCGGTTCTTTTCGGTCGCCTCGGGTGGAGTGGTCTGCGCGGACTGCCGGGTCCCCGGAAGCGTCGTACCCTCTGCGGAGGCCGTTGGCCTGCTCAGCGCGCTGCTGACCGGCGACTGGGAGACGGCGGACGCGGCCGAGCCGCGTCACGTCAGGGAGGGCAGCGGACTCGTGTCCGCTTATCTGCACTGGCACCTGGAGCGCGGCCTGCGTTCCCTGCGTTACGTGGAAAAGAGCTAGGAGACACCACCCATGGCCATCGCACGACTCCTCGGGCGCCAGCGTCGGGAGTACAGGACCCCCGAGCCGCACCCGTCCGGTGCCCGCCCGCCGAAGCTGCAGTCGGAGCTCGTGCCCGAGCACGTCGCGATCGTCATGGACGGCAACGGCCGCTGGGCCAAGGAGCGCGGGCTGCCGCGCACCGAGGGGCACAAGGTCGGCGCCGAGAAGGTGCTCGACGTGCTCCAGGGCGCGATCGAGATGGGTGTCGGGGCGATCTCGCTGTACGCCTTCTCCACGGAGAACTGGAAGCGTTCGCCCGAGGAGGTGCGCTTCCTCATGAACTTCAACCGCGACTTCATCCGCAAGACCCGCGACCAGCTCGACGAGCTCGGCATCCGGGTGCGCTGGGTGGGCCGCATGCCCAAGCTGTGGAAGTCGGTCGCCAAGGAGCTCCAGGTCGCGCAGGAGCAGACCAAGGACAACACCAAGCTGACGCTGTACTTCTGCATGAACTACGGCGGGCGCGCGGAGCTCACGGACGCGGCGCAGGCGCTCGCGGAGGACGTGAAGGCGGGCCGGCTCGATCCGGCCAAGATCACCGAGAAGACGATCCAGAAGTACCTCTACTACCCGGACATGCCGGACGTCGACCTCTTCCTGCGCCCCAGCGGCGAGCAGCGCACGTCCAACTACCTGATCTGGCAGAGCGCGTACGCCGAGATGGTCTTCCAGGACGTGCTGTGGCCCGACTTCGACCGCCGCGACCTGTGGCGGGCGTGCGTCGAGTTCGCCCAGCGCGACCGGCGCTTCGGTGGGGTGGACCCGGCGGACCTCGCGGTCCTCGAGAAGTCCTGAGGCCGGGACTGGCCGGGGGGGATGACGATGGAGCTGGTCTACACGCCGACGCGTGAGGATGTTGCCGACGCGGTGCGGGTGCAGCTGCGGTACGGCTCGTTCCGGGTGCTGAGGTGGCTGATGCCGGTCGCCGCCGTCCTGGCCTTCGTGGCCGTCGCGCTGCTGCTGACCGGGCCCGGCGAGCCGGATGTCGGGGGCGCGGTCCTCATGGGTTCGCTCGGACTGCTCACGGTCGTGCTCCGGCCTCTGGCGGCCAGGCTGACCGCCCGGCAGATGTACGCCATGATCGCGCGGCAGGGGGAGCACCGGGCCCGGGTCGACGAGGACGGGATCCGCTGGACAACCCGGGACAGCGAGGTCACGGCCCGCTGGCAGCTCACGCCCCGGTACGCCGAGACCTCGACGCAGTTCGTGTTGTTCTCCGGGGACAAGGGGCGTGCCGGCATCGCCGCCCTGCCCAAGCGCGGGCTCACCGACCCCGGTGACGTCGACCGGCTCCGTACCGTCCTCGACCGGAACATCACCCGCCTCTGAGCACGCGCACGGCAGACGCGAGGGCCCGCACCGGGATCGTCCGGTGCGGGCCCCTTCGTCTGTCAGGTCACGTCGATGCGCAGTCCGCGCACGTGCCGAAGATCTCCACCGTGTGCGCCACGTTCACGAAGCCGTGCTCCGCCGCGATCGTCTCCGCCCACTGCTCCACCGCCGGGCCTTCGACCTCGACCGCCTTGCCGCAGACGCGGCACACCAGATGGTGATGGTGGTCGCCGGTCGAGCAGCGGCGGTAGACCGTCTCGCCCTCGCTGGTGCGCAGCGCGTCGACCTCGCCCGCGTCCGCGAGGGACTGGAGCGTGCGGTAGACGGTGGTGAGGCCGACCGAGTCGCCGCGGTGCTTGAGCATGTCGTGCAGCTCCTGGGCACTGCGGAACTCGTCGACCTCGTTCAGGGCCGCGGAGACTGCGGCCCGCTGCTTGGTCGAGCGGCCTTTTACGGGGGGTCCTGCCGTCACCACGGGGGCCTCCTTGAATCCTTGTCTGCCCCCGCCATTCTGCCAGTCCCCCCTCCGGCCTTTGCTAGACGTTCACGTCGTCCGTGGGGCGCCGGGTCGCCGGGACGCAGCGGGCGTCGCAGTCCGCGATGGCCTGCTCGGCGGCCTTCGCCCGGCGGCGGGCGAGCGGTGCGGCGAGCAGAGACAGGGCGATGAACACGCCGATCGCGAGCAGGACGATGGTCGCGCCGGGCGGTACGTCCTGGTAGTACGAGGTGATCGTGCCGGACAGAGTGACGCCGGTGCCGATCAGCACGGCCAGGGCGAACGTGGCCTTGAAGGACCGGGACAGCTGCTGGGCCGCCGCGACCGGGATCACCATGAGCGCGCTGACCAGGAGCAGGCCGACGACGCGCATGGCGACCGTGACCGTGAGGGCGGCGGTGATCGCGATGAGCAGGTTCAGGGCACGGACCGGCAGGCCGGTGACCCGGGCGAACTCCTCGTCCTGGCTGACGGCGAAGAGCTGGCGGCGCAGGCCGACCGTCACGAGCAGCACGAATCCGGCCAGGATGCTGATCGTGGTGACGTCCTCGGCGGAGACCGTCGAGAGCGAGCCGAAGAGGAACGAGGTCAGGTTGGCGTTGGAGCCGGTCGTCGAGAGACTCGTCAGCATGACGCCGCCCGCCATGCCGCCGTAGAAGAGCAGCGCGAGCGCGAGGTCGCCGCGCGTCTTGCCGTACGCCCGGATCAGCTCCATGGCGACGGAGCCGACGACGGCGACGAGGGTCGCCATCCACACCGGGTTGGTGTTCATGAGGAAGCCGAGGCCGACGCCGGTCATGGCGACATGGCCGATGCCGTCGCCCATGAGCGCCTGGCGGCGCTGGACGAGGTAGATGCCGACGGCGGGGGCGGTGATGCCGACGAGCACGGCCGCGAGGAGCGCGCGCTGCATGAAGGCGGGTTCGAGGAATTCCATGGTCGGTTCAGCGCCTCGGGTCAGGTCAGCAGGCCGGTGCGGAGCGGCTCGTCGGCCGCGTGCGGGTGGACGTGGTCGTGGCCGGGCAGGGCGTGCTGGCCGACGGCCTTCGGGGGCGGGCCGTCGTGGACGACGCAGCCGTCGCGGAGCACCACCGCGCGGTCGATGAGCGGTTCCAGCGGGCCCAGCTCGTGCAGGACGAGGAGGACGGACGTACCGCCGGCGACCTGCTCGCGCAGGGTCGAGGCGAGGATCTCCTGGCTGGCGAGGTCGACGCCGGCCATCGGCTCGTCCATGATCAGCAGCTCGGGTTCGGAGGCGAGCGCGCGGGCGATGAGCACGCGCTGGTGCTGGCCGCCGGAGAGGGCGCTGACGGCGTCCTGGGCGCGGTCGGCGAGGCCGACGAGCTCCATGGCGCGCAGGACGGCGGCCTTGTCGGCCTTGTTCGGCAGGCCGAAGCGGCGGCGGGCGAGGCGACCGGAGGCGACGACCTCGCGGACGGTGGCGGGCACGCCGGCGGACGCGGTGGTGCGCTGCGGTACGTATCCGACGCGGGCCCAGTCGCGGAACCGCTTCTGTTCCGTGCCGAAGAGCTCGATGGAGCCGCCGGTCAGCGGCACCTGGCCGATGACGGAGCGGACGGCGGTCGACTTGCCGGAGCCGTTGGCGCCGAGCAGGGCGACGACCTCACCGCGGTGGACGGTGAGGTCGACGCCCCGGAGGACGGGCCGCGCGCCGAGGGCCGCTGTGGCTCCGCGGACGGAGATGACGGGATCCGATGCGGACGGGGCGGACGGGACGGTCGGGGCTGCCGGGGCTGCCATGGCTCGTACCTCCTGCTGTGCTGCCTGCTGCTGTGGCTGCCGTGCCTGCTGTGCCTGCTGTGCTGTGGTCACTTGGCGCCGAGGGCCTTCTGCAGCGCGGCGAGGTTGGACTGCATGACCTCGATGTAGTCATCGCCCTTGGACTTGTCCGTGATCCCCTCAAGGGGGTCGAGCACATCGGTCTTCAGGCCGGTGTCGGTGGCGAGGGTCTTCGCGGTCTTGTCGCTCGCGAGGGTCTCGAAGAAGACGGTGGTGACCTTGTCCTTCTCCGCGATGTCCTGGAGGTCCTTGATGCGGGCGGGGCTCGGCTCGGACTCGGGGTCCATGCCGGAGATGCCCTCCTGCTCCAGGTGGTAGCGCTCGGCGAGGTAGCCGAAGGCGGAGTGGGTGGTGATGAAGGTCCTGGTGGCGGTGTTCTTCAGGCCCGTCTCGAACGCGGTGTTCAGGCCGCCGAGCTTCTTCACCAGGGCGTCGGTGTTCTTCCGGTAGTCGGCGGCGTGCGCCGGGTCGGCCTTCTCGAAGGCGGCACCGACGCCCTGGGCGACCTCGGCGTACTTCACGGGGTCGAGCCAGATGTGCGGGTCGGCGCCGGCCTCGGACTCGTGGTCCTCGTGGCCAGCCTCTTCGGAGCCGCCGTGCTCGTGGCCGACCTCGGTGCCGTGCGCTTCGAGCTTCGTGAGGCCGGCCGCGTCGACCGTGTTCTTCACACCGGCCTGGGCTATGGCGTCGTCGACGGCGGGCTGGATGCCCTTGAGGTAGAGGATGAGGTCGGCCTCGCCGAGCTCGCCGATCTGCTTCGGCTTGAGCTCCAGGTCGTGCGGCTCGACGCCGGGCTTGGTGAGCGTGTTGACGGCGACGTGGCCACCGCCGATCTGCTCGGCCAGATACTGCATGGGGTAGAACGACGCCACCACGTCCAGCTTGCCGTCCCCGCCCTTGTCGGCGGCGTCGGAGCTCCCGCCGCAGGCGGTGAGGGTGACGAGGCCCAGGGCGACGGCTCCGGCGAGGGCGGTGGTGGGTATCAGTCGGCGTACGTTCATGACACTCATTTTCAACAAAGATGGAAACGGTTGTCAATTGCCGTACGTGTGTCCCGCAGCACGACTGTTCGGGAGAGCGGCGCCGTCATCGATATCCAGGCAGACTGGTACAAGTCGGGGAGTGACCTGGACCCGCCCTCGACGCCCGCGTATCCCCCTCCCTCCGCTTCCCGGTGAGCGAGGAGGAACCGATTTGATACGGGCCCCAGGGGCGCCGGTAACCTGAGGCATTCGCACTTCGTCGTCGTAATGAAGAGAGCACCGTGGCCGCCGACAAGATCGACACCATCGTCAGCCTGAGCAAGCGCCGTGGCTTCGTTTTCCCCTGCAGTGAGATCTACGGCGGTCAGCGCGCCGCCTGGGACTACGGACACCTGGGCGTCGAGCTCAAGGAGAACATCAAGCGCCAGTGGTGGCGTTACATGGTCACCGCGCGCGAGGACGTCGTCGGCATCGACTCGTCGGTCATCCTGGCCACCGAGGTCTGGGAGGCCTCCGGTCACGTCGCGACCTTCACCGACCCGCTGACCGAGTGCACCTCCTGCCACAAGCGCTACCGCGCGGACCACCTGGAGGAGGCGTACGAGGAGAAGCACGGCCGTCTCCCCGAGAACGGCCTCTCCGACCTCAACTGCCCCAACTGCGGCAACAAGGGCACCTTCACCGAGCCCAAGCAGTTCTCCGGCCTGCTCGCCACGCACCTCGGCCCGACCCAGGACAGCGGCTCCATCGCCTACCTGCGTCCCGAGACCGCGCAGGGCATCTTCACCAACTTCGCCCAGGTGCAGGGGGCCGCGCGCAAGAAGCCCCCGTTCGGCATCGCGCAGATGGGCAAGTCCTTCCGGAACGAGATCACTCCGGGCAACTTCATCTTCCGCACCCGCGAGTTCGAGCAGATGGAGATGGAGTTCTTCGTCAAGCCGGGCGAGGACGAGCAGTGGCAGGAATACTGGATGGAGCAGCGCTGGAACTGGTACACCGGCCTGGGTCTCCGTGAGGAGAACATGCGCTGGTACGAGCACCCGGCGGAGAAGCTCTCCCACTACTCGAAGCGCACCGCCGACATCGAGTACCGCTTCCAGTTCGGCGGCAGCGAGTGGGGCGAGCTGGAGGGCGTCGCCAACCGCACCGACTACGACCTCTCCGCGCACTCCAAGGCCTCCGGCACCGACCTGGTCTACTTCGACCAGGAGGCCCAGGAGCGCTGGACGCCGTACGTCATCGAGCCCGCCGCCGGTGTCGGCCGCACCATGCTCGCCTTCCTGCTCGACGCGTACAACGAGGACGAGGCCCCCAACGCCAAGGGCGTGATGGAGAAGCGCACCGTGCTGCGCCTCGACTACCGCCTGGCCCCGGTCAAGGTCGCCGTCCTGCCGCTGTCCCGCAACCCGCAGCTCTCGCCGAAGGCCAAGGGCCTCGCGGCGGACCTGCGGCAGAACTGGAACATCGAGTTCGACGACGCCGGCGCCATCGGCCGCCGCTACCGCCGCCAGGACGAGATCGGCACCCCGTTCTGCGTCACCGTCGACTTCGACACCCTGGACGACAACGCGGTGACCGTGCGCGAGCGCGACACCATGAAGCAGGAGCGCGTCTCCCTGGACCAGATCCAGGGCTACCTGGCCAGCCGCCTGCTGGGCTGCTGAGTCCGCTTCACGCATACGGCGAAGCCCCCGGTTCCGAATCTCGGAGCCGGGGGCTTCCCGTATGCACGGGTGCGGGGTACGGGTACGTACGGGGTGCGGGTCGCGGGTTACGGGCGCAGGCCGCGCAGCAGCAGGCCGACCACGGACTCGAACTCCGTGTCTATCGCCGGACGCCGCCACTCCGGGGCGTAGGCCGGGTCGTGGAAGCGCGCGGTCGCGTAGAACAGCGCGCGGGCCGTGGCCTCCGGGTCGGGTGCGGTGAACTCGGCCTCCCGCGTGCCCTCCTCGACGATCGTGCGCACCTGGCCGATCAGCACCTCCAGGTGCCGGTCGACCACACCGCTGTTCTCGTCGATCAGGACGTTGTACGTGGCGAACAGCTCCGGGTCGTCGCCCGCCTTGTGGCGCTTGGCCTCGAAGAGCGTGGCGAACCAGTCGTGCAGCTTCTGCGGAGCCCGGGGCCCCGGGGCCTCGGTCAGCTCGGCCAGGGCCACCTCGGTGCGCGACAGCCAGCGCTCGGTGACCGCCTCGCGCAGGGCCGCCTTCGTACGGAAGTGGCGGTAGACGCTGCCGTGGCTGACGCCGAGCGCCCGGGCCACGTCGACGACGTTCGCCTTCGCGGGGCCGTAGCGGCGCAGCACCTCCTCGGTGGCTTCGAGGATGCGCTCTGCGGTCAGGGTTTCGGTGCTGGCGGCCATGCCACTGACAGTACCCGTCAGTGCTCGCTGTCCAGGTGGGCCATCTGCGCCTCCGGGTAGCGGGCGCCGGCCGCCGCGTCCGCCGGGACGGCCGACTCGATCGCCGCGAGGTCGGCCGCGTCGAGCGTGACGTCGAGCGCGCCGAGGGCCTCGGTGAGCCGGTCGCGGCGGCGGGCGCCGACCAGCGGGACGATGTCCGCGCCGTGCCGGGGGCCCTGGGCGAGGACCCAGGCGATGGCGAGCTGCGCGACCGAGACGCCCTTGGCCTCGGCGACGGCGCGCAGCCGGTCGACCAGGTCCAGGTTGCGGTTCAGGTTCTCGCCCTGGAAGCGCGGGCTCATGCCGCGGAAGTCGCCGGCGGCGAGCTCGCGGTCCCGGGTGAAGTGGCCGCTGATCAGGCCGCGGGAGAGCACTCCGTACGCGGTGATGCCGATGCCCAGCTCGCGGGCCGTCGGCAGGATCTTGTCCTCTATGCCGCGGGAGATCAGCGAGTACTCGATCTGGAGGTCCGCGATCGGGGCGACGGCCGCCGCCCGGCGCAGGGTGTCGGCACCGACCTCGGAGAGGCCGATGTGCCGGACGTGCCCGGCCTCGACCAGCTCGGCGATGGCGCCGACGGTCTCCTCGATCGGGACGTCGGGGTCGACGCGGGCGATCCGGTAGATGTCGATGTGGTCGGTGCCGAGGCGCTGGAGCGAGTAGGCGAGGAAGTTCTTGACCGCGGCCGGGCGGCCGTCGATGCCGGTGAAGCCGCCCTCGACCGTGCGCAGGGAGCCGAACTTGACGCTGGTGAGCGCCTTCTCGCGGGCGGCGGCGGGCGCGGTGCGCAGGGCCTCGTTGATCAGCAGCTCGTTGTGGCCCATGCCGTAGAAGTCGCCGGTGTCGAGGAGCGTGACGCCCGCGTCCAGGGCCGCGTGGATGGTCGCGATCGACTCGGCGCGGTCGGCCTCGCCGTACAGGGCGGACATGCCCATGCAGCCGAGGCCGAGCGCGGAGACCGTGGGGCCGGTGGTGCCGAGGGAACGGGTGGGGAGGGGAGTGATGTGCGTCGTCATGCATCAACCATGACATGTGCGATGACAGATTTCAATATCTGTCAGTCGATTCCTGCGTTCGATCCCTGATGTCCTCATCCCTTCATCGCAGGGAGGCGCAGGCTCAGCAGCAGCGTCAGCACCACCACGCCCAGCTGCACCAGGAGCGTCGTCGTCAGCGCCGAGCCCATGTCGCCGGATCCGGCCAGGGAGAGGAAGAGCGAGCCGAGCGTCGCGACGCCGAGCGCGAGGGCCGACTGCTGGGTCGTCACCATCACGCCGCTGCCCACGCCCGCCCGCTCCGCCGGCACCTCCGAGAGCACCACCCGGAAGAGCACCGGCAGCTGGAGCCCCTGGCCGAAGCCCGCGACCGCCATGCCCGGCAGCAGGCTCCACCCCGACAGCTCCGGCCAGCCGTCCGCGACCGTCCAGGCGAGCAGCCCGACACCGAGCGCCTGGAGCGCGGCGCCCGCCGGCACCACCCTCGTGCCCCAGCGGCCGACGAGCCGCGGGCCCGCGAGCGAGGCCCCGAAGAAGGCCACCGCCATCGGTACGAGCGCCAGGCCCGAGGCCACCGCGCCCATCGCGAGGCCCTGCTGGAGCGCCACCGCGATCACGAACATGAAGCCGCCGAAGCCCACCGAGAACGGCAGCACCATCGCGAGGCCGCGGCGCAGCGAGACCAGCCGCAGCAGGCTCGGCGGCACCAGGGGCGTACCGCCGCGGCGGTCGGCGCGCCGCTCCACCCACCAGAACGCGCCGGCCGCGAACGGGAAGACGGCGAGCGCGACCCAGGTCCACAGCGGCCAGCCGGCCGCCCGGCCCTCGGTCAGCGGGGCGAGCAGGGTGAGCAGGGAGACGGCGAGCAGCAGGGTGCCGGGCAGGTCGACCGGGGCGGGCCGGTCCGAGCGGGTCTCGGGGACGCCGCGCACCGCGAGCAGCAGGCCGATCGCCGCCACCGGCACGTTGACCAGGAAGATCGACCGCCAGCCGCTGCCCGCGAGATCGGCCGCGACCAGCACACCGCCCAGGATCTGGCCGGCCACCATGGCCAGGCCCGCGGTCGCCCCGTACAGGCTGAGCGCCCGTGCGTGGCGGGCACCCGAGGTCGAGGAGTGAATGGTCGCGAGCACCTGCGGCAGCATCAGGGCCGCCGCGGCACCCTGTGCCACCCGGGCGCCGACCAGGGTCCAGGCGTCCGGGGCGAGCCCGCAGGCGAGCGAGGTGAGCCCGAAGGCGGCCATGCCCGCCAGGAAGAGCCGGCGGCGGCCGAACTGGTCGCCGAGCCGGCCGCCGAGCACGAGCAGCACGGCGTACGACAGGCCGTAGCCGGCGACGACCAGTTCGAGGAGGGCCGGGCCCGCGTTCAGGTCGTGGTCGATGGTGGGCAGGGCGACGTTGACGATGAAGAAGTCGATGAGGGGGAGGGCCGCGCCGAGCAGCACGGTGAACAGGCCGAGCGCGCCGAGCACCGGCCGCCGGGTGTGGTCGACGCGCGGGACGGCGCCGGTGGGTACGGACGCGGAGGTGGTGGACGGGGTGGATGTCGTGGTCACGGGACCGAGCCTCGCGCGGTCCTCAGCCTGGTACCAGAGTCTCCTTATCCTGGTACAAGCAGTACCTGGCAATGGGCTGAGTGCCCCGGCACCCTGGGGGCATGAGCGTCATGAGCCTCGACACGGCAGGTACGGCAGGTACGGCAGGTACGGCAGGTACGGCAGGTACGGCAGGTACGGCAGGTACGGCGGGTACGGCGGGCACCGCGGGCCCGGCGGCGGAGCCCGATGTCCGGCGGCACGAGCTGGCCGCCTTCCTGCGCAGCCGGCGCGAGCGGATCAGCCCCGAGCAGGTCGGGCTGCCGCGCGGGCGGCGCCGCCGCACCCCGGGGCTGCGCCGCGAGGAGGTCGCGCAGCTCTCCGCCGTGGGCGTCACCTGGTACACGTGGCTGGAGCAGGCGCGGCCCATACAGGTGTCCCCGCAGGTCCTGGACGCGCTCGCGGGCGCCCTGCTCCTCGACCCCACCGAGCGGACCCATCTCTTCTCCCTCGCCGGACAGGCCGACCCGCACCCCGAGACGCCCTGCCCGACCGTCACCCCCGCGCTCCGCGAGCTCCTCGACCGGCTGGAGCCGGTGCCCGCCGCCGTGCAGAACAGCCGCTACGACTTCCTCGCCCACAACCGCACCTTCGGGCGCCTCTTCTGCGACCTGGACGCGCTGCCCCGCGAGGACCGCAACAGCCTGTGGCTGGCCTTCACCAACGACGACTTCCGGTCCGCCGTCACCGACCTGCCCGAGGTGCTCGGCGCGCTCGCCGGCAAGCTGCGCGCCTCGATGGCCGAGCACCTCGCCGAGCCCGCCTGGAAGGCGCTCCTCGACCGGCTCCAGGCGGCGTCGCCGGAGTTCCGCGAGATCTGGGCCCGCCATGACGTCGTCGACCAGTCCGGCCGCACCAAGCTCATCCGCAACGCGGAGGTCGGCCCCCTCCGCCTCGAACACACCAACCTGTGGCTCGGCCCCATGGCCGGCCCGCGCCTGGTGACCTACGTCCCGGTCGACGAGGCGAGCCGGAAGGGCATCGAGCGCCTCCTCGCGCGCGTGCTGACGGAGGAGCGGGTGAAGGCGGCGCAGGCGGCGGAGCCGCCCGCCCGCCTGGCCGCGGTCTGAGCCCGCGGCGCGGGGCGCGCCCGGCCTCGCGCTGCGCCGCGTCCGCCCCGCGCCGGACTTCGCTGCGCTCTGCATGGCACCCGCGTCGGGTCGGCACGGCCGCGCCCGCCCGTCGGGCCGCGCCCGCCCGTCGGGCCGCGTCCGCCCCGCGCCCACCCGCCGGGCCGCGCCCGCCCCGCGCGCGGCCCCGGGGCCCGCCGTGCCCGCGCCGCTCGCCGAGGCCGCGCCCGGCCCCCGTACCGCTTCCGCCCCCACGCTCGCCCGCCGCCCCCGGATCGTACGGTTGTCTAAAGACTTTCCGCGTGCGGGACAATGGGGCAATGACCGCGTTCTCCCCCCTCTCCATCGGGCCGCACATCGTGCAGCCGCCGGTGGTGCTCGCGCCCATGGCCGGCATCACCAACGCCCCCTTCCGTACCCTGTGCCGTGAGTTTTCCGGCGGTAAGGGCCTGTTCGTGAGCGAGATGATCACGACGCGGGCGCTGGTGGAGCGCAACGAGAAGACGATGCAGCTCATCCACTTCGATCCGTCCGAGCAGCCGCGGTCGATCCAGCTGTACGGGGTGGACCCGGTGACCGTCGGCAAGGCGGTGCGGATGATCGTCGACGAGGACCTGGCCGATCACATCGACCTGAACTTCGGCTGCCCGGTGCCGAAGGTGACCCGCAAGGGCGGCGGGTCGGCGCTGCCGTACAAGCGGCATCTGCTGCGGGCGATCCTGAACGAGGCCGTGGCCAACGCCGGTGAGCTGCCGGTCACGATGAAGATGCGCAAGGGCATCGACGACGACCACCTCACCTATCTCGACGCGGGCCGGATCGCGGTCGAGGAGGGCGTCACCGCGATCGCCCTGCACGGCAGGACGACCGCTCAGCACTACGGCGGCACGGCCGACTGGGAGGCCATCGCCCGTCTGAAGGAGCACGTGCCGGAGATCCCGGTGCTCGGCAACGGCGACATCTGGACGGCCGAGGACGCGCTGCGGATGATGCGCGAGACCGGCTGCGACGGTGTGGTCGTGGGCCGCGGCTGCCTGGGCCGCCCGTGGCTGTTCGGGGACCTGGTCGCGGGCTTCGAGGGCACGGGCGCCTACACGAGGCCCGGCCTCCGGCAGGTGGCCGAGGTGATGGTGCGGCACGCGACACTGCTTGGAGAGTGGCTGGGGGACGAGGCGCGCGGTGTCATCGACTTCCGCAAGCATGTCGCCTGGTACCTGAAGGGCTTCGCCGTCGGCTCCGAGATGCGCAAGCGGCTCGCGATCACCTCGTCCCTGGAGGAGCTCGGCGCTCAGTTGAGCGAGCTCGACCTGGACCAGCCGTGGCCGGAGGGGGCGGAGGGGCCCCGGGGGCGTACGTCCGGAAACAACCGTGTTGTCCTGCCGGACGGCTGGTTGAAGGACCCCTACGACTGCGCCGGCGTGAGCGAGGAGGCCGAGCTGGACACGTCCGGAGGGTGAGACCAGGGTCTCCCGGGCCATATTCAGGGGCGCTTTTGGCGAGTGATCCTCGCCACCCTTGATAGGGGTAGTGCTCAGATGAGCAGATTACCGACCCCTCTGCCGCTTGAAGGGTGGCACGCGGTGCCACCCTTTTTGCGTTCAAGAGTTGAACGCAACTGCTCCATTCGGCGCTCAGATGAGCGCGGGAGTCCAGCTTTCGGTCAAACGGGCTTCGGGCCCTGAAAGCGGAAGCTACTCGTCGGTTACTTTCGATGTGCTGGCGGACGGGTGGTTAAGACCGGATGACCGGTAGGCGTACCTCCCCAGACGCCTTCGATCTGGGTATGTTCCTCGGCGTCAGGGCAGCCAACCGAGTCGTCGAGGAGTCGTGACCCGTGTCGGAAATCAATGATCAGAAGTTCGTCTACGACTTCACCGAGGGCAACAAGGACCTGAAGGACCTGCTCGGTGGAAAGGGCGCCAACCTCGCCGAGATGACCAACCTCGGCCTCCCGGTGCCTCCCGGCTTCACGATCACGACCGAGGCGTGCAAGGTCTACCTCGAGTCCGGCTCCGAGCCGGTCGAGCTCCGCGACGAGGTCAGCGCGCACCTCGACGCCCTTGAGCAGCAGATGGGCAAGAAGCTCGGCCAGGCCGACAACCCGCTGCTCGTCTCGGTCCGCTCCGGCGCGAAGTTCTCGATGCCCGGCATGATGGACACCGTCCTCAACATCGGCCTCTCCGACGCCTCCGTCGTGGGCCTGGCCGCCCAGGCCGACAACGAGCGCTTCGCCTGGGACTCGTACCGCCGCCTCATCCAGATGTTCGGCAAGACCGTCCTCGGCGTCGAGGGCGAGCTCTTCGAGGACGCCCTCGACGCGGCCAAGGCCGCCAAGAAGGTCGCCAGCGACACCGACCTGGACGCGGCCGACCTGAAGAAGGTCGTCAAGCAGTTCAAGAAGATCGTCAAGACCGCGACCGGCCGCGACTTCCCGCAGGACCCGCGCGAGCAGATGGACCTCGCCATCGAGGCGGTCTTCAACTCCTGGAACACCGACCGCGCCAAGCTGTACCGCCGCCAGGAGCGCATCCCGCACGACCTCGGCACCGCCGTCAACGTCTGCTCGATGGTCTTCGGCAACCTCGGCCCGGACTCCGGCACCGGCGTCGCCTTCACCCGCGACCCCGCCTCCGGCCACCAGGGCGTCTACGGCGACTACCTGCAGAACGCGCAGGGCGAGGACGTCGTCGCCGGTATCCGCAACACCGTGCCGCTCGCCGAGCTGGAGTCGATCGACAAGGCGTCGTACGACCAGCTCATGGAGATCATGTCGACCCTGGAGACCCACTACAAGGATCTCTGCGACATCGAGTTCACCATCGAGCGCGGCCAGCTGTGGATGCTGCAGACCCGCGTCGGCAAGCGCACCGCCGGTGCCGCCTTCCGCATCGCCACCCAGCTCGTGGACCAGGGCCTCATCGACGAGGCCGAGGCGCTGCAGCGCGTCAACGGCGCCCAGCTCGCCCAGCTGATGTTCCCGAAGTTCGACGAGCACGCGAAGGTCGAGCAGATCGGCCGCGGCATCGCCGCCTCCCCGGGTGCCGCCGTCGGCAAGGCCGTCTTCGACTCGTACACGGCCGTCAAGTGGTCCCGCTCCGGCGAGAAGGTCATCCTGATCCGCCGCGAGACCAACCCGGACGACCTGGACGGCATGATCGCCGCCGAGGGCATCCTGACCTCCCGCGGCGGCAAGACCTCGCACGCCGCCGTCGTCGCCCGCGGCATGGGCAAGACCTGTGTCTGCGGCGCCGAGGAGCTCGAGGTCGACACCAAGCGCCGCCGCATGACCACCACCTCCGGCGTGGTCATCGAGGAGGGCGACGTCGTCTCCATCGACGGCTCCACCGGCAAGGTGTACGTCGGTGAGGTACCCGTCGTACCGTCCCCGGTCGTCGAGTACTTCGAGGGCCGTATGCACGCCGGCGCCGACGACGCCGACGAGCTGGTCCAGGCCGTGCACCGGATCATGGCCTACGCCGACCGCGTCCGCCGGCTGCGCGTCCGCGCCAACGCCGACAACGCCGAGGACGCCTCCCGCGCCCGCCGCTTCGGCGCCCAGGGCATCGGCCTGTGCCGCACCGAGCACATGTTCCTCGGTGAGCGCCGCCAGTACGTCGAGCGGCTCATCCTCGCCGACACCGACGAGGAGCGCGAGGAGTCGCTGAAGGCGCTGCTCCCGCTCCAGCAGAAGGACTTCGTCGAGCTCTTCGAGGCGATGGACGGCCTGCCGGTCACCGTGCGCCTGCTCGACCCGCCGCTGCACGAGTTCCTGCCCGACATCACCGAGCTCTCGGTGCGCGTCGCGCTCGCCGAGGCCCGCAAGGAGCCGCACGAGAACGACCTGCGCCTGCTCCAGGCCGTGCACCGGCTGCACGAGCAGAACCCGATGCTGGGTCTGCGCGGTGTCCGCCTCGGCCTGGTCATCCCCGGCCTGTTCACCATGCAGGTCCGCGCCATCGCCGAGGCCGCCGCCCAGCGCGTCGAGGCCAAGGGCGACCCGCGCGTCGAGATCATGATCCCGCTCGTCGGCACCGTCCAGGAGCTGGAGCTGGTCCGCGACGACGCCGAGAAGGTCATCGCCCAGGTCGTGGCGGAGACCGGCGTCGAGCTGAAGCTGGCCCTCGGCACCATGATCGAGCTGCCCCGCGCCGCCGTCACCGCCGGCCAGATCGCCGAGGCCGCCGAGTTCTTCTCCTTCGGCACCAACGACCTCACGCAGACGGTCTGGGGCTTCTCCCGCGACGACGTGGAGGCCAGCTTCTTCACCGCGTACCTGGAGAAGGGCATCTTCGGCGTCAGCCCCTTCGAGACCATCGACAAGGACGGCGTCGGCTCCCTGGTCCGCCAGGCCGCCGAGGCCGGCCGCGCCACCCGCCCCGACATCAAGCTCGGTGTCTGCGGCGAGCACGGCGGCGACCCGGAGTCGGTGCACTTCTTCCACGAGGTCGGCCTCGACTACGTCTCCTGCTCGCCGTTCCGGATCCCGGTGGCGCGCCTGGAGGCCGGCCGCGCGGCGGCCGAGGCGAAGGGCAGCGACAGCCGCTGAACGTCGGTTCAGTAGCAAAGCCCGGCCAGACCACCGGAGCCGCCGTTCGTCCCCGACCCTCAGAACCGATGGACGGCGGCTCCGGTTTCCACAGGAGACGGGGCGGACACCTTGTGCGGAGGTGTCCGCCCCGTCGTGGTTTGCCCCCGGCGACCGTTGCAAGATCGTTGGGGAAAATGTGAGGTCCTGTTCAACTGCATGTGCCAGTGGTGCATGGGCTCGCACAGGGGCCCCGCATTGAATTATTCGGCATTGAACATTTGCAAAGAATGAGGCGGGCGCGGCCTCCGGATCCCCACCCGGAAGCCGCGCCCATTACCCTCGTCGGGCGGGTGAGCCGCAACCCTCGCCGACCGCCGCCGGACGCGCCAAAGCCCCCCACGGTCTTCGCCGCGTCACCTCGGTCCTGAAGGTTTCCCGTCCGACGTGCACAGCCTTTCGGTTCCCGGCTGTTCGCCGCGAGGCTTTTCAAGTGTGGCTGAAACACCCTGGTAACGTGCAGTGATGATGTGCATACTCGTCGTCGGGGGTGGTTGCGAGTGCACAGGTGGGGGTTCCATGCTGCGGATTCATTTCAGCGGAAACGACTTGGCGGGGGTGCGGATGGCCGCACAGCCGGACGTTCTGTGGGAAACGATTCTCAGTTTTCACCGTTTAAGAGACCGGCGCGGCTCGGTGGTCTACGGGGAATGGCGGTCCGAAGCGCGTATACGACTCGGGGGTGAGACCCGGCTGCTCGGCGCCCTCGTGCCCAGCCGCGGCTATTTCCCCGACTTCCTCACCCCGGCCCAGGGCATCCTCGGTCTCGACGAGGGCCTCGACGCGATCCGGGCCACCCCGCCCGGCCGGCTGCACACCGAGCTCGCCCTCATCGGCGCCGCCCGCTCCGGGCGCCCCGCCGTGCCGTCCGCCCTGCGCGCCCTCGCCGACGGCGGCGGCGGACCGCTCGGCCGGCTCCTCGGCGCGCTGCGCGCCTACCACCGGGCCGCCGTCGAACCGTACTGGAGCCACATCCAGGCCCGGGTCGAGGCCGACCGGGCACGCCGCGGCCGGGCCCTGCTCGACGGCGGCGCCGACGAACTCCTCGCCTCGCTGCCGCCGATGCTGCGCTGGCGCAGCCCGGTCCTGGAGGCGGACTACCCGGTCGACCGCGAGATGCACCTCGACGGGCGCGGGCTGCTGCTCCAGCCCTCGTACTTCTGCCGCGGCACCCCGGTCGTGCTGCGCGACCCGGAGCTGCCGCCGGTCCTGGTCTACCCGGTCACCCACAGCGAGGCGCCGAAGGTCCGGGCCCCCGGCCTGCCCTCGCTCGCCAAGCTCGTCGGCCACACCCGCTCGGAGGTCCTCAACGCCATCGGCGACGGCGGCACCACCAGCGAACTGGCCCGCCGGGCGGGGGTCTCCCTCGCCTCCGCGAGCCAGCACGCCGGCGTCCTGCGCGACGCGGGCCTGGTCGCCACGCTGCGCCACGGCAACGCGGTCCTGCACACCCTCACCCCGCTCGGCGCCGCCCTCCTGGGCGGCGCCGGCGGCCCCCGTGAGCCCCGCGAGGTCCGTGAACCCCGCGAGTCCCGGTGCTACGCGCGGAACGGGCCGGTGACCTCGTAGGTGATCCCGCCCGAGGAACTGCCCGTGGTGCCGCGCTGGCTGGAGAAGTAGAGCCGGCTGCCGTCGGGGGAGAAGGCCGGTCCGGTGATCTCGGAGCCGGACTGGCCGCTGATCCGCAGGAACGGGGTGACCACGTCGTCCGGCGTGATCAGGCAGATCTCCATGTTGCCGCCGTCCTCGGCGACATACAGGTCGCCGGAGGCCGCGCCGGTCACGTTGTCCACGCCGGTCAGCGGCGCGGCGCCGCCGGGCACCAGCGAGTCGTCGTAGGCCAGCTCGTAGGTGCCGGCGAGCAGGTTGACCTGCCACACCCGGTTGTCGCCCTTGGTGGTGAACCAGACGGTGTCGTCGGCGTAGTGGCAGCCCTCGCCACCACTGAAGCGCTTGGCGCCGGAGACCTGGTTACGGGTGTACGTCGGCGAGCCGTCCGGGTCCGGCACGTTCTGCCAGGTGAACGTGCCGGAGGTGGCGGTGCCGGCCTTGAACACCTGGAGGGTGCCCGAGGACAGATCGCCCCAGGTGGTGGGCAGGAAGCGGTAGAAGCAGCCGTCGGTCTCGTCCTCGGTGAGGTAGACCGCCCGGCGCACCGGGTCGGCGGCGGCGGCCTCGTGCCTGAACTGGCCGAGGGCGGGGCGCCGTACGGCCGCGTTCACCCCGTACGGGTCGGTCTCGTAGACGTAACCGCGGCTGACCTCCTCGCAGGAGAGCCAGGTGTTCCACGGGGTCCTGCCGCCCGCGCAGTTCTGGCGGGTGCCGGACAGGATCCGGTACGCGCCGGTCACGGTGCCGGCCGCGTCGAACCGCACGGCGCTCACGCCGCCGCCCGGGTTGATCTCCGAGTTGGACACATAGATCCAGCCCGTGCCGTCGGCGAAGCAGGCCCCGCCGTCCGGGGCGCTGTGCCAGGTGTACGAGGTGCCCGGGACCGTCTGGCCCGACCGGGCGATGACCCGGCTGGTGAATCCGGCGGGCAGCAGGATGCCGTTCGCGTCCGCCGCGCCGAGCGCCCCGTAGGGGCCGGCGCCGGGCTGTGCGGGCGCGGCGTGGGCCGCCCCGCCCCAGAGGCTGCCGCCGAAGGCGGCGGCCGACGTACCGATGACCGCTCCACGCAGGAAACTGCGTCGCTCCACGTCTCACTCCTGATCAGGGGTGTGATCCGCCCCGCCGCACCGGTCGGCGCCGGGGTCGCGCGGTCCTGGAATCTAGGCGTCCGGAGTTGACCGGGCGTCAACGGGCGGTGACGCGGAGGAGTCGGGTGCGGGGCGGGGCCAGGTAGGTGGCGCCGGGAGGGAGCGGGCGGGTGCGGGTGGGTGCGGGCGGGGGCCACCGAGGGCGGTGCGGTGGGGTCCGTCGACGGCGGACTGGGGGCTAGGGCCTGTCCGGCGGTGGCGGCCGGTAGGTTCCGGCCATGGACTTCGTCGCACGCCCGCTCGACGCGCACCCGTTCCCCGGCGGTTCGGCCCTGGTCAACCCGTACGCCTTCGAGAACCGCGCGGGCGGCTCCTCCCGCGCCCTGCTCACCGGCGAGACCGAACTCGCCGTCCACGAGCTCACCGACCTGCTCGCCGGCGAGCGGAAGCCGGCCGCCCGCTTCCCGCTGCCCTGGCCCGGCTGGTCCGGGGGCGTCCACTCGGTGAGCCCGGACCGCTCCTTCGCCGTCTTCTCCGGCCAGCGGTCCGTACGCGCGGTGGACGCCGACGGCTCGACCCGCTGGGTGTACGAGCACGGCTGCTGGGACCAGCTGGTCGACCACCCGCACACCGGCGACGAGCTGCAGATCTGCCCCGGCATCGAGTCGGGCTCCTGCCGGGTCTCCGACGACGGACGGCTGGTCTGGGCGCATGTCGTGACCCCGGGGGAGTACGACGAGATCTGGGTCGTCCTCGACGCGCGCGACGGCCGCGAGCTGGCCCGGCTGCCGCTGGACACCGTCGCCTCCGGCTCCGGCCACCTCTCCCACCCCGACGGGGTCCACATGGGCCTGTCCGTCGGCATGGGGCAGGACGGCGTCCTGGTGTTCTGGGGCCGCTGGGACGGCGCGGAGCTCACCGTCCACCAGGAGCTCAACGACGGGCTCGACCGCATCCTGATCGACGTCCACCCCGCCCACCCCGGCTTCCTCACCGTCGAGCACTACGGGAACGACCTCCAGCTGCACGCCCTCGACGGGACGGTCCTCGCCGAGGCCGACGCGCCCCCGGCCCCGGACGAGGAGTACCCGCAGTGGGACTGGGCCTGCGGCTTCCTGGACGGCGACAGGGTGCTCGCGACCACCGGCGTCGAGACCGCCGACGAGCCCGAGGAGTGCGGCACCTGGCTGCTGGACGCCCGCACCCTGGAGATCCGCGGGCGGATCGCGTACCCCGACGGCACCGACCACGGCGAGGTCCGCCCGCTCGGCGACGGCACCTGGCTCACGCATGACGGGGAGACGGACACCGTCCGCCGCTGGACGATCTGAGCGCCCGCCTGCTGAGCCCGGCCGGGACCTTCGGCACTGGCCCCGGGCCGGTCCGGTCGGCGACCCTCGACGTATGGCCGCCACCCATGACCTCCGCGACCTCCGTGACATCGGCTCCCGCGCCGATCTCGACGTGCTGCTGCGCCGCTTCTACGAGGCGGCCTTCGCCGACCCGCTCATCGGCCCCTTCTTCACCGAGATCGCCGGCACCGACCTCGACGCGCATCTGCCGAGGATCGCGGACTTCTGGGAGCGGGCCCTGTTCCGCAGCGCCGAGTACCGGCGCGACGCCTTCGGGCCGCACGCCGCCCTGCACTCCGTGCGGCCGCTGACCGCCGCCCACTTCGGGCGCTGGGTGCAGCTGTGGCGGGCCACGATCGACGGGCGGCACGCGGGGCCGCTGGCCGAGCGCGCCAAGGCGCAGGGCGAGCGGATCGCGGTCGCGATGCTGAAGCGGCTCGACCGGTGCGGCGCCTCCACCGACGCGCCGGCGAGGGTCGGCGGCAGCGGCGGGTTCGTCCCGCTGGCGGCGCTCACGCTGCGCTCGGCCGGCTGAGCGGAAAGGATTCCCGGGAAAAGTGTCGGCGGGGCGATGAGTTCCGCCGGGCCCGCCGGTCTTCACTCTCGAAAGCGCCGACACGGCTCCGACGGAAGAAGAGAGTGGACACCATGGCCCCGCAGATGATCTTCGTGAACCTGCCGGTGAAGGACCTGGACGCGAGCAAGGCCTTCTACGAGCAGCTCGGCTACACCATCAACCCGCAGTTCACCGACGAGACCGCCGCCTGCGTGGTCATCAGCGACACGATCTTCGCGATGCTGCTGACCGAGGAGAAGTTCCTCGGCTTCGCCGCGCCGGGCAAGGTGATCTCCGACGCGACGAAGGCGACCGAGGTGATGTGCGCGCTGAGCGCCGAGAGCCGCGAGAAGGTCGACGAGCTGGCGGACAAGGCCCTCGCGGCGGGCGGCAGCCCGGCGCAGCAGCCGATCGACATGGGCTTCATGTACGGGCGCTCGTTCTCCGACCTCGACGGGCACCACTGGGAGGTCGTGTGGATGGACCCGGCGGCCGTCCAGGGCTGAACCGGAACACGGTACGGAGCGGCGGGCCGGCCGGGCGGAGCGACCTCCGCCCGAAGCCGCGCCCGCCCCGGCCGTACGGTCAGGCCCGCCGTACGGTCAGGTTCGTACGTGCGGCCAGGCTCGCCGTACGGTCAGGTCGTCCGTACCGGATACACCGCCACCGCCACCTCGTCGTCGTCCAGGCACCGGCCCGTCTCCAGGTCGAAGCGCTGCTTCAGGAGCGGCGAGGCCACGAAGGCCCGCCCGCCCGCCGAGCCGATCAGGCCGCGGGAGAGCACCTGGGCGCCCGTGAAGGGATCGCGGTTGTCGATCGCGTACGTCCGGCCCGCGCGGTCCCGGAAGACCGCGGCCTGCCGGCCGTCCGGCAGCAGCGCCGCCATGCCCCGGCCCGGGGTCAGCCGGGCCTCCTCGCAGACCGTCATCCAGGTCTCCGCGTCGGGGGAGAGTTCGAGGATCGCCGTCGTCGCTGTCGTCGCCGTCGTCGTCATCGTCGTCATCGGGAGGTGGCTCCTTCCAGGGTGCCGATCGTCAGGATGGTCAGGTCCGGCTTGATCTGGTCGCGCTCCGGCACGAACTTCACCGTCGGGTCCGGCGTCTCCGGCGCGTTCACGAAGGAGACGAAGCGCCGCAGCCGCTCCGGGTCGTCCAGGGTCTGCGCCCACTCGTCCTGGTAGCCGGCGACATGCGCCGCCATCAGCGCCTCCAGCTCCTCGCACAGGCCGAGCGAGTCGTGCACGACGACGTCCTTGAGGTGGTCGAGGCCGCCCTCCAGGCGCTCCAGCCACACCGACGTGCGCTCCAGGCGGTCCGCGGTGCGGATGTAGAACATCAGGAACCGGTCGATCAGCCGGATCAGTTCGGCGTCCGACAGGTCCTGGGCGAGCAGATCCGCGTGGCGCGGGGTCGCGCCGCCGTTGCCGCCCACGTACAGGTTCCAGCCGCTCGCGGTCGCGATGATCCCGAAGTCCTTCGACTGGGCCTCCGCGCACTCGCGGGCACAGCCCGAGACCGCCGACTTGAGCTTGTGCGGCGCCCGCAGGCCCCGGTAGCGCAGTTCGAGCAGGATCGCCATCTTCACCGAGTCCTGCACGCCGTACCGGCACCAGGTCTGCCCCACACAGGACTTCACCGTGCGCAGCGCCTTGCCGTACGCGTGCCCCGACTCGAAACCGGCGTCGACGAGCCGGGTCCAGATCGAGGGCAGCTGGTCGACCCGGGCGCCGAAGAGGTCGATCCGCTGGCCGCCGGTGATCTTCGTGTAGAGGCCGAAGTCGCGGGCCACCTCGCCGATCACGATCAGCTTCTCGGGCGTGATCTCGCCGCCGGGAATGCGCGGCACGACCGAATAGGAGCCGTTGCGCTGCATGTTGGCGAGGAAGTGGTCGTTGGTGTCCTGGAGCGCGGCCTGCTCGCCGTCCAGGATGTATCCGCCCACGCCGATCGTCGGGGCGAGCGAGGCCAGGATGGAGCCGACGGTCGGCTTGCACACCTCGCAGCCCTCGCCGCCCTTCGCCTCCTCCCGCCCGTGCGAGTCGAGCAGCGCGGCGAAGGAGGTCACGCGCAGAGTGCGGGCGATCTCGTAGAGCTCGCTGCGGGTGTACGAGAAGCAGCCGCAGAGCCCTTTGTCGGCGGCGGCCGGCAGCAGCTTCTCGATCACCTTCACGCAACTGCCGCAGCCCGTACCGGCCTTGGTGCACTTCTTCACCTCGGGGAGGGTCGTGCACTGGCTGATCGTGTGCTTGGTGACGTTGTGGCAGGAGCAGATGACGGCGTCGTCGGGGAGCGCGGAGGGGCCGAGCGCGACCGGCGCGCCGACGCCCGCGGGGAGGACGAGCTGCTCGGGGGAGACCGGCGGCTTCGAGCCGGTGAGCGGGCGCAGCATGCCGTACGCCTCGGCGTCGCCGACCAGGACGCCGCCGAGCAGCACGCCCTCGCCGTCCACCACGAGCTTCTTGTAGATCCCGGAGCGCGAGTCGGAGTAGACCACGTCCAGGCAGCCCTCGGCGGTGCCGTGCGCGTCGCCGAACGAGGCCACGTCCACGCCGAGCAGCTTCAGCTTGGTCGACAGATCGGCGCCGGTGAAGCCCTTGGTGCTCTCCTCGGCGATCGTCGCGGCCGCGGTCAGCGCCATCTCGTAGCCGGGTGCGACCAGGCCGTACACCCGCCCGTCGGACGCGAGCGCGCACTCGCCGATCGCGAACACGGCGGGGTCGGAGGTCCGGCACAGCTCGTCCACGGCGATGCCGCCGCGCTCGCCGACGTCCAGGCCGCAGTCCCGGGCGAGCTGGTCGCGGGGGCGGACGCCCGCCGAGAACACCACCATCTCGGTGGCGAGTTCGGAGCCGTCCGACAGGCGCATGGCCGTGACCGCGCCGTCCTCGGTGACGACCTCCTGGGTGCCGGTCCCGGTGTGGACGGTCAGGCCCATCTGCTCGATGGTGCGCAGCAGCGCCGCGCCGCCGCCCTCGTCGACCTGCACCGGCATCAGGCGCGGCGCGAACTCCACGATGTGGGTGTCGAGCCCGAGGCCCTTGAGCGCGCCGGCCGCCTCCAGGCCGAGCAGGCCGCCGCCGACCACCGCGCCGGTCGTCCGCCCCTTCGCGTACTCCTCGATGGCGAGGAGGTCCTCGATCGTGCGGTAGACGAAGCAGCCGCGGGCGTCCTTGCCGGGCACGGGCGGCACGAAGGGGTACGAGCCGGTGGCCAGGACGAGCGTGTCGTACGCGACGACCCGCCCGGAGCCGGTGGTGACCGTGCGGGCGGCGCGGTCCACGGCGGTGACGGGCTCGTCGGTGTGCAGCTCGATGCCGTGCTCGGCGAGGAAGCCCTCGGGGAGCAGGGACAGCTCGTCGGGGGTGCGGCCGGAGAAGTACGAGGTCAGCTGGACGCGGTCGTAGGCGGGGCGGGGCTCCTCGCAGAGCACCACGACCCGGGCCCGCGCGGTGACGCCCTGCTCCGCGAGCGCCTCCAGGAACCGCTGGCCGACCATGCCGTGGCCGACCAGGACGATGGTGGGGGTGGTCGGGGTGGTCGGGGTCGTCATGAGGAGCCTCCGTCGTGGGTGAGCAGGTGCAGCAGGGGGGCGTCGGGCAGGGCCTCGTCGCCCTCCCAGGCCCGGGCGAGCGTCCCGACGGCCCCCAGGTCGCCGAGCAGGACCCCGCCCACGAGCCGGTCGCCACGGACGACGACCTTCCGGTAGGCCCCGCGGGTCGCGTCGGTGAGCCGTACGACGTCGTCGCCGGGCAGCGGGGTGGCCTCGCCGAACGCGGCGAGATCGAGCGGCTGGGCGCCGCCGAGGGTGAGCCGGGTGAGGGCGCGGGTGCCGGTGTAACGGGGGAGGGGGCGCGTGCCCGGCTCCGCCGGGGTGGGCTCCGGGGTGGAGCCCGAGGCCGCCGGGGCGGGCTCCGTGCCGGCGCCCGGGGCCGCCGGTTCGGGCCTGGGCCCGGAGGCCGGGGCCTGCGGCGCGGGCGCAGCGGCCTCGTGGTGCGGGTCGGTGCGGGGGGCGGAGGCGCCGCCCAGGGCGCCGTCCCGTGTGGCCCACCCTCCCCCTAGGGCTTCGCCCTGGGGGGACCCCCACGCCCTGCGGGACGATTGCCCACACGGGGCGGCTTCGGTGTCGGGCCCGGAGGCGCCGCCCACGGCGAGGGCCGCCGCCTCCGCGGCCAGCAGCTCCGCCAGGACGTCCGCCTGGTCCAGGGCCGGGCCCGCGAGGCCGTAGACGCGGCCGGCGTGTTCCGCGCAGTCGCCGATCGCGTGGATGGACGGGTCGGAGGTGCGCAGTTCGTCGTCGATCACGACGCCCGTGCGGACGTCGAGGCCCGCCTCGCGGGCCAGGGCCACGCGGGGGCGTACCCCGCACGCCAGGACCACGATCTGCGCGTCGAGGACGAAGCCGTCGGCGAGTTCGACCGCGGTGACCGCGCCGTCCCGCTGCCGAAGACCGCTGACGCGGCACTCGGTGTGCACCTCGACGCCGAGTTCGGTGAGGTGGGTGTGGAGCAGGGCGGAGGCCTCGTCGTCGAGCTGGCGTTCCATCAGGCGCTCGCCCTGCTGGGTGAGCATCACCTCCGCGCCGCCCGCCGCGAGCGCCCGGGCCGCCGAGACGCCGAGGAGCCCGCCGCCGACCACGACCGCCCGCACCCCCGGCCGGACCCGCTCGCGCAGCGCCAGACAGTCGTCGAGCGTGCGGAACGGATGCACCCCGGAGGGCAGCCGGGCCCCGCGCAGTCCGCGCAGCGGCGGCAGTACGGGGGCCGCGCCGGTCGCGAGGACCAGCCGGTCGTACGGGACGAGCGAGCCGTCCGCGCACTCGACCGTGCGGGCCGCGCGGTCGATCCGCACCGCCCGCGTGCCGAGCCGGGCCGGCTCCCGCGCCGCGGGCAGGGCGATGACCTCGGGGCCGTACCGCCCGGCGAGGACGTCCGCGAGCAGCAGCCGGTTGTACGGCGCGTGCGACTCCTCGCCGAGCAGGGTGACCGGCAGGCGCTGGGCGAGCCGGGCGCCCGCCGTTCCGCCCCCGACCACCACGATCCGTGTACTCATACCCGGAAGCGTGCGGGGCGGGTGTTACCCGGCGGGTTCCCGGCTGTTTCCCGTACGGAACGCTGATCTCACGGCGGGGGCGGGGCGCTGTGAGGCGGCAGGGGGCACGTATACGAGCCGGAACCCCCGACGTGGCCGCCACGGGCTCCGGTCCGGCTCACGTGGCCAGGGATCGATGGCCGACACACCTATCGGGCGCATAGGATCGCGCCCGTGCCTCCTGACATATCCCTGACCACACTCGTCCTGCTCTGCCTCGCGGCGCTGGCCGCCGGCTGGATCGACGCCGTGGTCGGGGGCGGCGGGCTGCTGCAGCTGCCCGCGCTGCTGCTCGGCCTGCCGCACGTGCCGGCCGCGCAGATCCTCGGCACCAACAAGGCCGTGTCGATCGTGGGCACCTCCGGCGCAGCCCTCACCTATCTCCGCAGGACGCCGGTGAAGGTCGGCATGGCGGTACGGATCGGGCTCGCCGCCCTCGCCGGGTCGATGGGCGGCGCCTTCTTCGCGGCCGGGATCAGCAGCGAGGTGCTGCGGCCGGTGATCATGATCGTGCTGCTCGGCGTCGCCGCGTTCGTGATGCTGCGCCCGTCCTTCGGCAGCCGTACCGCGGACGAGGCCGACCGGCTCCCGCTCACCCGCGCCCGGATCGTCACCGCGATCGTCGTGGTCGGCGGCGGCATCGGCTTCTACGACGGCCTGTTCGGGCCCGGCACCGGCACCTTCCTGGTGCTCGCCCTGACCGCCGTGCTCCACCTCGACCTGGTGACGGCCTCCGCCACCTCGAAGATCGTCAACGCCTGCACGAACCTCGGCGCGCTCGCGATGTTCGCCTACCAGGGGCATGTGATGTGGCTGCTCGCCGCGGTCATGGCGGTGTTCAACCTGGCGGGTGGCCTGCTGGGTGCGCGGATGGCGCTGCGGAAGGGCTCGGAGTTCGTCCGCGGGGTGCTGCTCGTGGTCGTCTTCTCGCTGGTCGCGAAGCTCGCCTTCGACCAGTGGGTGTAAGACCCGTGGGTGTGAGGGGAGGCGGTCGGGGCGGGTCTCAGGGCCGTACGCCGATGAGGTGGCCGAACGCGACCACGTTGCCCTGGTAGCCGCCCGCCTTCTTCGAGAAGCCGCCGCCGCAGGTGATCACCCGGATCTCGGCCCGGTCCGCCTCGCCGTACACCTTGGCGTCCGGGAAGCCGTCCTTCTCGTAGACCTCGATCGCGTCGATCGTGAAGACGGCGGTCCGGCCGTCCTGCCGGTCCACCTCGATCCGGTGCCCCTTCTTCAGCGCGCCGAGCGCGTAGAAGACGGCCGGGCCCTGCGCGTTGTCGACATGGCCGGCGACGATCGCGGTGCCCTTGGCGCCGGGCCGGGTGCCGTCCTCGTACCAGCCGGCCAGATTGCGGTCGGCGGCCGGCGGCACCTCCAGGGCGCCGTCCGGGCCGAGGCCCAGGCCGGTCAGGGGCGCGTCGACGTCGATCTCGGGGATCCGCAGCCGGAGCGGGGACGAGGGCGGCAGCGGGTCGGCGGCGGCGTCGGTGTGCACGCTCGGACCGGCGGCGAAGGCCTGCGCGGCCGACGGCACCGGCGGGGTGACCTCGCCCGAGCCGTTGTGGATCATCCACAGCCCGACGCAGGCGGCGACGGCTATCCCCCAGCCCTTGCTGCGGTTGCTCACCTGGGCGGCCTCCACTTTCTTCCGGATGGTCCTGCCCCCGCCGGGCCGTCAGCGGGCGCGCGGCGGGGGCAGGACGAGGGCGGTATCCGTTCAGCCTCCCTGCGCGCCGCTCGCCCGGCGGCGCAGGAGCCAGGTACCGCCGACGGCGGCCGCGGCCAGCACCGCCACGCCCGCCGTGACCTGGGCGGTGTCGGGGCCCACGCTGCCGCCGACACCGGTCTGCACATGGCCGCTGGGGGTCTTGTGCTTGACGAAGAGATCGCCGCGGGCCGTCTTGCCGTTGTCGCAGGCCACGCTGATGCCGTACGTGCCCGACGTGACGTGGTGCGGCACCGTGAACTGTCCGACCACGACCTCCTTGTGCGTGCTCGGGTTGAGCTGGAACTCGCCCGCGCCGAGCGAGTTCGCGTCGCCCACCCCGTGCCCGTGCGAGCCGCAGGCGAGGGTGTTGACGGTGACGGTGGTGCCCGGGTCGGCGGAGGAGGGGAAGATCTCCAGCGTCTGCGAGCCGCTGCTGTGCTGCCAGTCACTGTTGTTGTCGTGTCCGTCGTTGTTCGCGTACGCCAGGGGCGCGGCGAACGCGCCGAGCGCGAGGACCGTCAGCGCGGTGCCGGTCAGCAGGGGGCGGGGGAGGGGGACAGGGGTGCGGCGCATGGGGGCCTCCGTGGCGCGCGGACGTTCGTACGGAAAGGGGCTTCCGTAGGTCCGAGATAAATGCGTGGACGCGTCAGGCGCCTGCTGATGGAGGATCAGAATGCGGCCGTTCAGGTGCGGCGTGTCGCTGGAAATCTTGTGTTCGTGCAGGTGGGGGCGGGTTTCGTGGCGTCAGCTGACGGTCCGTGCCGAACGGGTGACCGGGCCCTTTGTCCACAGGGACGTCGACGGGGACGGCGGTTCGCTGTCGGGGCTCCGCGCCGTCGCCGCCGCCGCACCCTGCCGTACGGTGGGCGGGTGATCCTCACCGTTCTCACCACCACCGACGCGCGCGACAAGGCCGAGGTCCTGGCGCGCGGGGCCGTCGAGGCGCGGGTGGCCGCGTGCGCGCAGGTCGTCGGGCCGGTCACCTCCGTCTACCACTGGAAGCGGGCGGTCGAGACCGCCGAGGAGTGGCAGGTGCTGTTCAAGACCACCGACGCGCGGTACGGCGACCTGGAGGCACATCTGCGCGCCGCGCACGACTACGAGACGCCCGAGATCCTGGCCACCCCGGTGGCCCGGGTGAGCGCCGAGTACGCGCGGTGGGTCGAGCAGGAGACCGCCGCCCCGTGAGCGCGCCCGCGTCCGGCGTGGCACCTGAGCTGCCGTTCTTCGTGTACGGGACGCTGCGCCCGGGCGCGTACAACCACGACCGCTTCCTGCGCGGCCGGACCGGCGGTGAGGAGGACGCGGAGCTGCCGGGGGCCGTACTGCGGGACGGGCCCGGCTATCCGTACGCGGTCCCCGGCGAGGGGCGGGTCACCGGCACCCTGGTGACCGCCGCGCCCGGCGCGTACGGCGAACTCCTCGGCGTACTGGACCTGGTGGAGCTGCCGGCCGGGTACGAGCGGGCGGCGCGCGAGGTCGTACGGGCGCGGGACGGGGCGCGCGTGACCGCCTGGGTGTACCTGGCGGCCCCCGGCGCGCCCCTCGGCCCGGTCATCGCGAGCGGCGACTGGTTCAGGCGCCCGTAAGGCGAAGGGCGCAAGGCGCAAAGGCGCAAAGGCGCAAGGGCGTCAGGCGCAAGGGTGTCAGGCGTACGGCGTACAACGCGTCAGGCGGCCGCGGGCTCCCCGAGGGCGGCCGTGCCGTCCCCGGCGCCGACGGCCCCAAGGGCGCCGACGGCCTCAAGACGCACCGCGCACACCTTGAACTCGGGCATCTTCGACACCGGGTCGAGCGCCGGATTCGTCAGGGAGTTCGCGCGGCCCTCGCCCGGCCAGTGGAAGGGCATGAAGACCGTGTCCGGGCGGATCGCGGCGGTGATCCGGGCCGGTGCCACCGCCCGCCCGCGCCGCGAGACCACCGCGACGGGCTCGCCCTCCGCGACCCCGATCCGCTCGGCGAGCCGCGGGTGCAGCTCCACGAACGGGCCGGGCGCGGCGGCGTTCAGCTCGTCGACGCGCCGGGTCTGGGCGCCCGACTGGTACTGGGCGACGACCCGGCCGGTGGTCAGCACGACCGGGTAGTCGGCGTCCGTCTCCTCCGCCGCCGCGCGGTGCACCACGGGCACGAAGCGGGCCCGCCCGTCCGGGGTGGCGAACCGGTCGAGGAAGAGCCGGGGCGTGCCCGCGTGCGGCGGCTCGCCCGGCCCGTTCTCCGGGCACGGCCAGTACACGCCCTGCTCCTCCTCGATCCGGCGGTAGCTGATGCCGGAGTAGTCCGCAGGGCCGCCCGCCGAGGCGCGCCGCAGCTCGGCGAAGACCTCCTCGGGGTCGGCCGGGAAGCCCTTCTCCCGGCCGAGCAGCGCCGCGAGCCCGTGCAGCACCTCCAGGTCGCTGCGGACCCCCGGCGGCGGGGTGAGGGCCCGGCGGCGCAGCAGCACCCTGCCCTCCAGGTTGGTGGTGGTGCCGGTCTCCTCGGCCCACTGGGTGACGGGCAGCACGACATCGGCGAGCGCCGCGGTCTCGGAGAGGACGACGTCGGCGACGGCGAGGAAGTCCAGGGCGCGGATCCGGTCCTCGATGTGCGCGGCGCGCGGGGCGGAGACGACCGGGTTGGACCCCATGAGGAGGAGGGCCTTCACGTCCTGGCCGAGGGCGTCGAGGAGTTCGTACGCGCTCCGTCCCGGGCCGGGCAGTGACTCCGGCGGGACGCCCCACACCCCGGCGACGTGTTCGCGGGCCGCCGGGTCGTCGAGCTTGCGGTAGCCGGGCAGCTGGTCGGCCTTCTGGCCGTGCTCGCGGCCGCCCTGGCCGTTGCCCTGGCCGGTGAGGCAGCCGTAACCGCTGTACGGGCGGCCCGCCTTGCCGGTGGCCAGGCACAGGTTGATCCAGGCGCCGACGGTGTCGGTGCCCTTGGACTGCTGCTCGGGGCCGCGCGCGGTGAGCACCATGCCGCTGCCGGCCTCGGTGAACATCCGTACGGCTTCGCGCAGTCGGGGCACCGGCACGCCGGTGATCCGCTCCACCTGCTCGGGCCAGTGGGACATCGCCCCGGCCCGCGCGTCCGCCCAGCCCTCCGTGCGCGCCGCCACGAACTCCTCGTCGACCCGCCCCTCGGCGACGACCAGGTGCAGCATGCCGAGGGCGAGCGCCAGGTCGGTGCCGGGGCGCGGCGCGAGATGCAGGTCGGCCTGTTCGGCGGTACGGGTGCGGCGCGGGTCGATGACGATCAGCTTCCCCCCGTTGGCCTTCAGCTCGGTGAGGTAGCGCAGCGCGGGCGGCATGGTCTCGGCGAGGTTGGAGCCGACGAGGATCACGCAGCCGGTCTTCGGGATGTCCTCCAGGGGGAACGGCAGCCCGCGGTCGAGGCCGAAGGCCCGCTGGTGGGCGGCGGCCGCGGAGGACATGCAGAAGCGCCCGTTGTAGTCGATCTGCGAGGTGCCGAGGACGACGCGGGCGAACTTGCCGAGCGCGTACGCCTTCTCGTTGGTGAGACCGCCGCCGCCGAAGACCCCCACGGCGTCGGCACCGTGGTCGGCGCGGGTCCTGTTCAGCCCCTCGGCGACGGCGGCCAGGGCCTCCTCCCAGGTCGCGGGCTCCAGCGCCCCCGTGTCAGGGCAGCGGACCAGGGGCTCGGTGAGCCGGACCCGGGAGGAGAGCACGGCGGGCGCGGTGCGGCCCTTGCCGCACAGCGCGCCCCGGTTCACGGGGAAGTCCGGCCGGTCGACCACCTCGGCGGGCAGCGCGCCCGCGGCGGTGGGCCGCAGGTTCATGCCGCACTGCAGGGCGCAGTAGGGGCAGTGCGTGGGGACGGCGGCGATGGCGGTGCTGACCTCGGACATGGTCCGAGGATGGGTCGGGAGTGTTACGGGCATGCTCGCGCCGGATTACGGGCGGGGTGCGGTGCGCTCCCGGGCGCGGGGCCGGGCGGGTGAGGCGCGGGCCGTACGGGCGAGGCCCGGGCCTCGGGCCGTCGGTCCGTCCGTCAGGAGGCCGGCCATCCGCCCTCCGCCGGGCCCCGGGCCCCGGACCGGCCGCCGGAGGCCGGCCGTCCGTACGGGCGAGGCAGGCCCCGTCGGTCAGCCGTCCGTACGCGGCGCGGCCAGCGCCTTCGTCACGCCGTCCTCCCGCTCGCCGAGGAAGTGCGGGTCGGGCCGCAGCGCCGCGTCGAGCGCGGCCTTGCCGGCGGCGGCGAGCTCGCGGGTGGTGCCGTAGTACCAGGTGGCGTCCTTCGGCTCGCCGACCCCGACGCCGTACGACTCCACGCCCGCCGCCCCGCACAGCGCGACCGCCCGCTTGATGTGGAAGTCCTGGGTGACCAGGACCGCCCGGTCGACGCCGAAGATCTTCTTGGCGCGGACGCAGGAGTCCCAGGTGTCGAAGCCCGCGTAGTCGCTGACGACCCTGTCGTCCGGGACGCCGCGCTCGGCCAGGTACGCGCGCATGGCGCTCGGCTCGTCGTACTCGGTGCGGCTGTTGTCGCCGGTGACGAGGAGGACCTTGACCTTGCCGGCCCGGTAGAGCTCGGCGGCGGTGTCGAGGCGGTGGGCGAGGTACGGGGTGGGGCGGCCGTTCCACAGTCCGGCGCCGAACACCACGGCCACGTCCTGCGCGGGCACGTCGGCGGTGGTGTGCAGCCGGTCCTCGGTCGTGACCCGCATCCAGGTGGCGGGCGCGAGGGCGAGCACCGCCCCGAGCATGAGGGCCTGGACGGCGCGGCGGCGCCCCCGGGTGGTGCGGGGGAGGCGGGGCAGGCGTACGCCGCGCATCGGGTGGACCTCCGGGGTCGTGGTGGTCGTGGTCAGGAAGAAGGGGTCACTCCGTCCGACGCGATTCGGCGGGCTTCGGTTCGCTCGCGGCGCGGTCCGTTCCGTACAGCAGTACGGAGACGCCCATGCCGAGCAGCATCCCGAGGAGCTGGGCCGCGGCGAAGGCGGGCACGGAGCCGGGGGCGATACCGGTGAAGGAGTCGGAGAAGGCGCGGCCGACGGTGGCCGCCGGATTGGCGAAGGAGCCTGAGGAGGTGAACCAGATGGCGGCGCCGATGTACCCGGCGACGGCGACCGGCGCGAGCGAGGGGCGCCCGATGCGGCGCAGGCCCTGGACGACGAGGACGAGTCCTGCGGTCGCGACGGCCTCGCCGAGGAGGAGGTGGAGCTCGGCGCGCCGGGCCGTGGCGAGTCCGGCGCCGGGCGCGCGGCCGAACATCGCCTCGGCGAGCAGCGCGCCCGCCACGGCGCCGCCGAGCTGCGCGGCGATGTAGGCGAGGGCCTCGCGGCCGCCGTTCCTGTGGTCCCGGGTGCGCCTGGTCCACCACTCGGAGAGGGTGACGACCGGGTTGAGGTGGGCGCCGGAGAGCGGGCCGATGAGCGCGATGAGCAGGCCGAGGCCGATCGCGGAGGCGGCGGCGTTGGCGATCAGCCGGACCCCGATGTCCTGGCTGAGGGCGTCGGCGCGGAGACCGGAGCCGACGATCACGGCGACGAGCGCGGCGGTGCCGGTGAACTCGGCGAGGGCGCGTCGGGGGAGCGACGCGGGGGACATTCTCATAGCGGAAAAGATATTCCGTGATTCGGAACGAAAAAAGGGGGGAGGGGAGGGGTGCGGAGTCCGTACGATCCGCCGGTGACGATCACCGAAGCCGAGCTCCTCGCCCACGCCGTCCGCAACAACGCCGACTGGTGCGCCGTCATGTGCCGCGCCCACGGCCTGACCGGCACCTTCGGCCCCCGGGCCTGGACCAGCCCGCGCCGTGCGCCGCTCTACTACCCGGACGCCGTGACCCTCGCCGAGGACGCGACCGCCGCGGACGTCCTGACCGGCGTCGACCGTGCCGCGCCCGGCGCCTCCGTCAAGGACAGCTACGCCCGGCTCGACCTGGCCGCCGAGGGCCTCCGCCTCCTCTTCGACGCCCAGTGGATCCACCGCCCGGCCCCGGCGGCCCGTCCGGCCGCCGAGGGCTGGCGCCCGGTCCGTACCGCCGCCGAACTCGCCGCGTGGTCCCTGGCCTGGAGCGACGGTGACCCCGACGAGGCCGCCCTTTTCCGCCCGGACCTCCTCGCCGACTCGACGACCACGATCCTCGCGGGGTACGCCGCCGACGGCCGCGTCCTCGGCGGCGCCGTCCTCACCGAGTCCGCCGGTGTCACCGGCGTCTCCAACCTCTTCACGACGGACGGCCTCCCCGCCTCCTACGCCTGGACGGGCGCCCTCGCCCACGCCACCCCTGGCCTCCCGGTCGTCGGCTACGAGTCGGGCGACGACCTGGACGCGGCCCTCGCGGCGGGCTTCGAGACGCTCGGCCCGCTGTGGGTCTGGCTCGACGCATAGCGGGTGAGACGGGGCGGCCCAGGGCCTCCGGCCGGCCCGGGGGAGGGCCTCGCGCCGTGCGCGGGCCGGCCCGCGGCAGGCGCGGCAGGCGCGGTGGGCGCGGCCGGCCGGCCTCCAGTGCCCACCCGGCCGTAGCGCGCTGCGCGCGGGCCGGTGGGCCAAGGGCCCGCCGGGCCTGCGCCCGTTGATCCGGCCACGCACGGGCGTCCAGCGGTCGCAGCCGGGCGCGCCTGCTCTGGGCCGTCCGTTGGGCGCCGTGCAGCCGCTCGGGCCGGCCCTGCCTGCGGCGGGCCGCGAGTCGCACCCGCCTCGCCTTCTTCT
>NZ_JBEZHV010000011.1:0-165329 GCF_040650755.1 Streptomyces sp. NPDC048623 | reverse complement strand
AGGCCGTCCGTTGGGCGCCGTGCAGCCGCTCGGGCCGGCCCTGCCTGCGGCTGGCCGCCAGTCGCACCCGCCTCGCCTCCTTCAGGCCGTCCGTTTGGCGCCGTGCAGCCGCTCGGGCCGGCCCTGCCTGCGGCTGGCCGCGAGTCGCACCCGCCTCGCCTTCTTCAGGCCGTCCGTTGGGCGCCGTGCAGCCGCTCGGGCCGGCCCTGCCTGCGGCTGGCCGCCAGTCGCACCCGCCTCGCCTCCTTCAGGCCGTCCGTTCGGCGCCGTACCGCCTCTCGGGCCGGTCCGGCCTCCTCCCGGGCCGGGCTCCGGCGTGCACCCGCACCCGCCCCGCATCCGCACCCGCCTCCTCCCGGCGTCGGCCCCGGGGCGCGGGTCGCCCGCCTGACAACCCCACACCCCTCCCCGTGAGCCCGCCGCAAACGCCCGTGACCCGCGTGAAACGGCCGCGCAACCTCGCCCCGGCAGCATCGGTGCATGACGACGTACGAGCCGGACGCCGACACGTTCGACAGCACCGCCGCCGGGATGCTCGGCCGGATCCTCGCGCGGCGGGCCGAGCCCGCGCCGACGCTCGTGGCCGTCGGTCACGGCAGCCGCGACCCCCGGGCCGCCGCCGAACTCCAGCGCCTCCTCGACCGGGTGCGCGAACTGCGCCCCGGCCTCGACGTACGGCTCGCGCACATAGAACTGAACGCGCCCCTGCTCACCGACACCCTCGCAGGGCTCACCGGTGACGCGGTCCTCGTCCCCCTCCTCTTCGCCCGCGGGTACCACGTCAAGCACGACCTGCCCGCCGCGGTCGAGGCCCATCCCGCCCTCCGCGCCCGGATCGCCGCACCCCTCGGCCCGCACCCCCTCCTCGTCGAGGCCCTCGCCGACCGCCTCGCCGAAGCGGGCTTGCGCCCCGAGGACGGGGCCTCGCCCGCCACCGGAGTGGTCCTCGCCGCCGCGGGCTCGCGCGACCCGGACTCCGCCACCGACATCCGCCGCATCGCCGGCCTGCTCGGCGAACGCCTCGGCGGCGTCCCCGTTCTCCCCGCCTACACCTCCGCCGCCGCCCCCACCGTCCCCGAGGCCGTCCGCGCCCTCGCCGCCCGCGGCCGTCACCGCGTCGCCGTGGCCTCCTGCTTCACCGCCCCCGGCCGCTTCGCCACCCGCGCCGCCGCCCACGCCCCCTGGCTGGCCTCCGCCCCCCTCGGCGCCCACCCGGCCCTCGCCCGCCTGGTCCTCCTCCGCTACGACGAAGCCTTGGCGGCCCGCAGTCACCGAAAGGAACTCGCCGCCATCTGACCCCTTCTGTCCGTCCCGCCCGTTACCTTCGGGGCATGGAAGGCATCACCGAACCCACGAACCCGCCCGCCCCCACCGCCACCCCCGGCTACGACGCCGCCGCCCTCGCGCGCTGGGCGCCCGAACCCGACAAACGGCCCGGCCGCACCGCCTTCCAGCGCGACCGCGCCCGGGTGCTGCACTCCGCCGCGCTGCGGCGGCTCGCCGGGAAGACGCAGGTCGTCACGCCCGGCACCCGAAGCCACGCCTGGGACGCGAGCCCCCGCACCCGGCTCACCCACTCGCTCGAATGCGCCCAGGTGGGGCGCGAGCTCGGGGCGGCGCTCGGATGCGATCCCGATCTGGTCGAGGCGGCCTGCCTCGCCCACGACATGGGGCACCCGCCCTTCGGGCACAACGGCGAGCAGGCGCTCAACGACGTCGCCAAGGACTGCGGCGGCTTCGAGGGCAACGCCCAGTCGCTCCGGCTCCTCACCCGAATCGAGCCCAAGCGCTTCGTCACCGACCCCGCCACCGGCGAGCCCGTCAGCGTCGGGCTCAACCTCACCCGCGCCGCGCTCGACGCCGCCACCAAGTACCCGTGGCCCCGCGGCGCGCACCCCACCGACCCCGGGTCGCCGAAGTTCGGCGTGTACGAGGACGACCTGCCCGTCTTCGCCTGGATCCGCGAGGGCGCGCCCGGACACCGCAAGTGCTTCGAGGCCCAGGTCATGGACTGGTCCGACGACGTGGCGTACTCGGTGCACGACGTCGAGGACGGGCTGCACGCCGGGCACATCGACCCCAACCTCCTCCTCGCCGAGCCCGAGCGCGCCGACATCTGGGCGGTCGCCCTCGGCCGCTACGTACCCGAGGACACCGACCCGCAGGAGCTCGCCGACGCCCTCGACCGGCTGCTCGACCAGGAGTGGTGGCCGCACGGCTACGACGGCTCGGCGGTCGCCCAGGCCCGTCTCAAGGACGCCACCAGCCAGCTCATCGGCCGCTTCTGCCTCGCCGCCGAGGGCGCCACCCGGCAGGCGTACGGCTCGGGCCGGCTCACCCGTTACGCCGCCGAGCTGGTCGTACCCCGCGAGACCCGCAACGAGTGCGCCGTCCTCAAGGCCGTCGCCGACCGGTACGTGATGCAGCGCGCCGAACAGGAGGCGCTCCGCGCCGACCAGCGCATCGTGCTCGCCGAGCTCGCCGAGGACCTCGCCGCCCGCGCGCCCGAGGGGCTCGAACCGCAGTTCCGGGCGCTGTTCGTCGGCGCGCCCGACGACCGTGCCCGCAAGCGGGTGATCGTCGACCAGATCGCCTCCCTCACCGACGCCTCCGCCCGCACCCTCCACGCCCGGCTCCGCCCCCCGCGCGGCTGAGGCGCCCCCCCCGCGCGCCTGAGGACCGCCCCGCGGAGCCCCCTGGCCGGCCCGGGGGGCCGTCCGCCCCCTTCCGCCTTCCCGGCCGGTGCGGGACCCTCGCATGCATGCCCCGGGGCGGTACGGCCCCGGCCGCGCCCGGGGGCGTAGCGTAGGGAACCGGTCGCAACGAGGAGGAATCAACGTGGTCGACGCAGATCAGACCTTTGTCATCGTCGGCGGGGGCCTGGCCGGGGCCAAGGCGGCGGAGACGCTGCGCTCCGAGGGGTTCAACGGACGAGTGATCCTCATCGGCGACGAACGCGAGCACCCCTACGAACGCCCCCCGCTCTCCAAGGCCTATCTCCTCGGCAAGGACGAGCGCGACTCCGTCTTCGTCCACGAGCCCGCCTGGTACGCGCAGCACGACGTCGAACTGCACCTCGGCCAGACCGTCACCGCCATCGACCGGGACGCCCGCACCGTCCGTCTCGGCGACGGCACCGTCATCCGTTACGACAAGCTCCTCCTCGCCACCGGCGCCGAGCCCCGCCGCCTCCCGATCCCCGGCACCGACCTGGCCGGCGTCCACCATCTGCGCCGGCTCGCCCACTCCGAGCGGCTGCGCGACGAGCTGCGCGCCCTCGGGCGCGACAACGGACACCTGGTCATCGCCGGGGCCGGCTGGATCGGCCTGGAGGTCGCCGCCGCGGCCCGGACGTACGGCGCCGAGGTCACCGTCGTCGAGGCCGACCCCACCCCGCTCTACCGCGTCCTCGGCCCCGAACTCGGCCAGCTCTTCGCCGACCTGCACACCGAGCACGGCGTCCGCTTCCACTTCGGCGCCCGGATCACCGAGATCACCGGCCAGGACGGCATGGTCCTCGCCGTGCGCACCGACGACGGCGAGGAGCACCCCGCGCACGCCGTCCTGATCGCCATCGGCGCCGCCCCGCGCACCGCGCTCGCCGAGAACGCCGGGCTCGCCCTCGTCGACCGCGCCGACGGCGGCGGCGTCGCCGTCGACGAGTCGCTGCGCACCTCCGACCCCGACGTCTTCGCGGCCGGCGACATCGCCGCCGCCCACCACCCGCTGCTGCACACCCGGCTGCGCGTCGAGCACTGGGCCAACGCCCTCAACGGCGGCCCGGTCGCCGCCCGCGCGATGCTCGGGCAGCACGTCTCCTACGACCGCGTCCCGTACTTCTTCACCGACCAGTACGACCTGGGCATGGAGTACTCGGGCTGGGCGCCGCCCGGCTCGTACGACCAGGTCGTGGTGCGCGGCGACACCGGCAAGCGCGAGTTCATCTCCTTCTGGCTGAAGGAGGGCCGGGTGATCGCGGGCATGAACGTGAATGTGTGGGACGTCACAGACCCGATCCAGGAGCTGATCCGGTCCCGGGTGCAGGTGGACCCGGAGCGCCTGGCGGACCCCTCGGTGCCCCTGGACAGCCTGGGAGCATGACGCCCACCCGTAGACTCTATGCGTGGCAGGCAGGATCAACGATGACGACGTGAAGGCGGTACGGGACGCGGTCCCGATCGACGCCGTCGTGTCCGAATACCTCCAGCTCCGCAACGCGGGCGGCGGCAACCTCAAGGGCCTCTGCCCCTTCCACGACGAGAAGTCGCCCTCCTTCCAGGTCAGCCCCGGCAAGGGCCTGTTCCACTGCTTCGGCTGCCAGGAGGGCGGCGACACGATCGCCTTCGTGATGAAGATCGACCACCTCTCCTTCTCGGAGACGGTCGAACGGCTCGCCGCCCGGGCCGGCATCACCCTGCGCTACGAGGAAGGCGGCTACAACCCCGGCCACCAGCGCGGCGAACGCACCCGCCTGGTCGAGGCGCACCAGGCCGCCGCCCGCTACTACGCCGAGCAACTCGGCTCCCCCGAGGCCGAGATCGGGCGCAAGTTCCTCGCCGAGCGCGGCTTCGACCAGGCCGCCGCCGAGCACTTCGGCGTCGGCTACTCCCCGGCCGGCTGGGACCACCTCACCCGCTTCCTGCGCGGCAAGGGCTTCACCGACCGCGAGCTGATCCTCTCCGGCCTCTCCCAGGACGGGCGCCGCGGCCCCATCGACCGCTTCCGCGGGCGCCTGATGTGGCCGATCAAGGACGTCGGCGGCGACGTCGTCGGCTTCGGCGCGCGCAAGCTGCGCGAGGACGACAACGGGCCCAAGTACCTCAACACGCCCGAGACGCCGATCTACAAGAAGTCCCAGGTGCTCTACGGCATCGACCTGGCCAAGAAGGACATCGCCAAGGTCAGCCGCGCCGTCGTCGTCGAGGGCTACACCGACGTCATGGCCTGCCACCTGGCCGGCGTCCCCACCGCCATCGCCACCTGCGGCACCGCCTTCGGCGGCGAGCACATCAAGATCCTGCGCCGGCTCCTCATGGACAACGGCTCGGCCCGCGTCATCTTCACCTTCGACGGCGACGCCGCCGGCCAGAAGGCCGCCCTGCGCGCCTTCGAGGACGACCAGAAGTTCGCCGCCGAGACCTATATCGCCATCGCCCCCGACGGCATGGACCCCTGCGAGCTGCGCCTCGCCAAGGGCGACGAGGCCGTCGCCGACCTGGTCGAGCCGCGTACGCCGCTGTTCGAGTTCGCGCTGCGCCAGATCGTGAACCGCTACGACCTGGAGACCCCGGCGGGCCAGGCCGCCGCCCTGGACGAGGCCGCCCCGATCGTCGCCAAGCTCAAGAACCTCGCCGTGCAGCACGGCGTCGCCGTCCAGCTCGCCGGCATGGTCGGCATCCTCGACGAGCGCTTCGTCGTTCGCCGGGTCTCGCAGATCGCCCAGTGGCAGCGCGGCGGCGGAGGCGGCAAGGACGCCGGCCGGGGGGCCGACCGCCGCTCCGACCGGCGCCGGCCGTACGACACCGCCGGCATCCAGGCGCCCGTCGCCCCCGCCGGGCCCGCGCTCAACCTGCGCAGCCCCGCCCACCGCACCGAACGCGAGCTGCTCAAGCTGGCGTTGCAGCGCCCGGAGCTGGTCTCCCCGGCCTTCGACGCGTACGGCGTCGACGAGTTCACCGCCCCGCCGTACGCGGCCGTCCGCCAGTGCATCCACGACGCGGGCGGCGCCACCGGCGCACCCTCCGACTATCTGGCGACGGTCCGCGAGGCCGCGCCCGACGACACCGTGCGCGCGCTCGTCACCGAGCTCGCCGTCGAGGTGATCTTCGCGAAGAACGTCGACGAGGCGTACGCGGGCGACCAGCTGGTGACCGTACGGCTCCGGGCCGTCGACCGCCGCATCCGCGACGTCCAGAGCACCCTGGCCCGGCTCGGTGCGCACGGCGACCCGGCCCAGCTGGCCGCCGTACAGAACGAACTGTGGGTGCTCACCCAGTACGGGCAGTCGCTGCGCAACCACGGCGCCGCCGCGCTCTGACACACGTTCGGTCACAAGGCGGACTCAAAAAGTCACCGCACGCCCCTCGTGGCGGTGTTGTGTCGTACGACACACTGAGCGGACGGTGCCGTCCCGCCCGCCCTGGAGGTCGCCCCCGTGCAGACCCAGCCCCAGACCCTCGCAGCGACCGAACCCTCCCCGGCCGAGCTCTCCCCGGCCGAACCCTCCCCGGTCGAGCTCGTGGCCGTCGAAGCGGTCGAAGCCGCCGATCAGGAACAGGAACAGGAACAGGAACCCGAGGTCGCCGTGCCCGCCCAGCGGCGGCGCGTCGACCTCGGCGGGAACGGGCCGTCCAACGATCTGTTCCGGCAGTACCTGCGCGAGATCGGCCGCGTGCCGCTGCTCACCGCGGAGGAGGAGGTCGAGCTCGCCCGCCGGGTCGAGGCCGGGCTCTTCGCCGAGGAGAAACTCGCCAACACCCCCGATCTCGACAGCCGGCTCGCCCTCGACCTGGACCGGATCGTGGTGCTCGGCCGGATCGCCAAACGCCGCCTCATCGAGGCCAATCTGCGGCTCGTCGTCTCCGTCGCCAAGCGGTACGTGGGACGCGGGCTCACCATGCTCGACCTGGTGCAGGAGGGCAACCTCGGCCTCATCAGGGCCGTGGAGAAGTTCGACTACGCGCGCGGCTACAAGTTCTCGACGTACGCGACCTGGTGGATCCGCCAGGCGATGTCCCGGGCCCTCGCCGACCAGGCCCGGACCATCCGCGTCCCCGTGCATGTCGTGGAACTCATCAACCGCGTCGTCCGCGTCCAGCGCCGGATGCTCCAGGAACGCGGCTACGAGCCCACCGCCGAGGAGGTCGCCGCCGCGCTGGACCTCGCGCCGGAGCGGGTCGGCGAGGTGCTGCGGCTCGCCCAGGAGCCGGTCTCGCTGCACGCTCCCGTCGGCGAGGAGGAGGACGTCGCGCTCGGCGACCTCATCGAGGACGGCGACGCCGCGTCCCCCGTCGAGTCCGCCGCCTTCCTCCTCCTCCGCCAGCACCTGGAGGCCGTGCTCTCCACCCTCGGCGAACGCGAGCGGAAGGTCGTCCAGCTGCGCTACGGCCTCGACGACGGCCGGCCCCGCACCCTGGAGGAGATCGGGCAGATCTTCGGCGTGACGCGCGAACGCATCCGCCAGATCGAGTCCAAGACCCTCGGCAAACTGCGCGACCACGCCTACGCCGACCAGCTGCGCGGCTATCTGGACTGACCGGACTGACTGGACCGACCGAAACGCGGAGGTGGCCCGCACCCCGCCTCACGGCGCGGCACGGGCCACCAGGGCCGGTCAGGGGGCGGTCAGTCGACCTCCGCCACCGCCTGCGCGAACTGCGCCGCGTACAGGCGCGCGTACGCCCCGCCCGAGGCGAGCAGCTCCTCGTGCGTGCCCTGCTCGACGATCGAGCCGTTCTCCATCACCAGGATCACGTCCGCGTCCCGGATCGTGGAGAGCCGGTGCGCGATGACGAACGACGTACGCCCGTGGGCGAGCCGCGCCATCGCCTTCTGGATCAGCACCTCGGTACGGGTGTCGACCGAGCTGGTCGCCTCGTCGAGGACCAGGATCACCGGGTCGGACAGGAACGCCCGCGCGATGGTGATCAGCTGCTTCTCGCCGGCGCTGACGCCCGCGCCCTCGTCGTCGATGACCGTGTCGTAGCCCTCGGGCAGGGTGCGGATGAAGCGGTCGGCGTGGGCGGCCCGCGCCGCCTCCTCGATCTCCGCCCGGGTGACCTCGCGCGTCGCGCCGTACGCGATGTTCTCGGCGATGGTGCCGCCGAACAGCCAGGTGTCCTGGAGCACCATGCCGATCCCGGTGCGCAGGTCCTCGCGCGACATCTTCGCGATGTCGGTGCCGTCGAGGGTGATCCGGCCGCCGGTCACCTCGTAGAACCGCATCAGCAGGTTGACCAGGGTCGTCTTGCCGGCGCCGGTCGGGCCGACGATCGCGACCGTCTGCCCGGGCTCCACCGCGAGCGACAGGTCCTCGATGAGCGGCTTGTCCTCCTCGTAACGGAAGGCGACGTTCTCCAGCGCCACCTTGCCCTTGAGGTCGGCGGGCTTCTCGCTGCGCGGCGCGTCCGGCTCCTGCTCCTCCGCGTCGAGCAGCTCGAAGATCCGCTCGGCGGAGGCGACGCCCGACTGCACCAGGTTCGCCATCGACGCGACCTGCGTCAGCGGCATCGAGAACTGCCGGGAGTACTGGATGAAGGCCTGCACGTCACCGATGGACAGGCTGCCGCTCGCCACCCGCAGACCGCCGACGACGGCCACGAGCACGTAGTTCAGGTTCGACACGAACAGCATGACGGGCTGCATCACACCGCTGTTGAACTGCGCCTTGAACCCGGCCTCGTACAGCGCCTCGTTCTGCTCGGCGAAGTCCTTCGCGGACTCCTCCTGCCGCCCGAAGACCTTCACCAGCGTGTGGCCGGTGTACATCTCCTCGATGTGGGCGTTGAGCTTGCCGGTCGACTTCCACTGCTGCACGAAGTGCGGCTGCGAGCGCTTGCCGATCCGCGTCGCCACGACCACCGACAGCGGGACCGTGACCAGGGCCACCAGGGCGAGCAGCGGCGAGATCCAGAACATCATCGCCAGCACGCCGACGATGGTGAGCAGCGAGTTGATCAGCTGGCCCATCGACTGCTGGAGCGTCTGCGAGATGTTGTCGATGTCGTTGGTCGCCCGCGAGAGCACCTCGCCGCGCTTCGCCTTGTCGAAGTACGACAGCGGCAGCCGCGCCAGCTTCGCCTGGACGTCCTCGCGCATCCGGAAGATCGTCTTGTTGATGACCTTGATGGACATCCGGGTGGACACCAGCATCAGCAGACCGGCGACCACGTACACGCCGAGCGCGAGGCCGAGGACCTCGCCGACCGCCGTGAAGTCGATGCCCTTGCCCGGGGTGAAGTCGACCCCGGACAGCATGTCCGCCATGCCGCTGTCGCCCTTGGCGCGCAGCGCCGCGAGCGCCTGCTCCTTGGTGGTGCCCTCGGGCATCTGCCGCCCGACCACGCCCGCGAAGACCAGGTCGGTCGCCTTGCCGAGGATCTTCGGGCCGACCACCGAGGCCGCCACCGACAGCACACCGGCGACCAGCATCAGCCACAGCGTGCCGCGCTCCGGCGCCAGCTGCCGCAGCAGCCGCTTGCCCGAACCCTTGAAGTCCATGGACCTCGAGTCCGGCCCGCCGACGCCGGCCATCATTCGTCCGCCAGGACCGGCCATCAGGCTGCCTCCGCCTCGGTCAGCTGGGAGAGCACGATCTCCCGGTACGTCTCGTTCTCCGCCATCAGCTCGTGGTGCCGGCCCGTGCCGACCACCCGGCCCTCGTCGAGGACCACGATCCGGTCGGCCTCCCTGATCGTCGACACCCGCTGGGCGACGATGACCACGGTCGACTCGGCCGTCTCCTCGGCGAGCGCGGAGCGCAGCAGCGCGTCCGTCTCGTAGTCGAGCGCGGAGAAGGAGTCGTCGAAGAGATAGATCTCCGGCTTCTGCACCAGCGTGCGGGCGATCGCGAGCCGCTGCCGCTGCCCGCCGGAGACATTGGTGCCGCCCTGCGCGATGGGCGCGTTCAGGCCGCCCTCCAGCTTCGACACGAAGTCCTTGGCCTGGGCCACCTCCAGGGCGTGCCACAGCTCCTCGTCGGTCGCGTCGGGCTTGCCGTAGCGCAGATTGGTCGCCACCGTCCCGGAGAAGAGATACGGCTTCTGCGGCACCAGGCCGACCGTCCGCGCCATCAGCTCGGGGTCGAGCTCGCGCACGTCCACGCCGTCGACCAGGACCTCGCCGCCGGTCACGTCGAAGAGCCGCGGCACCAGGCCGAGCAGCGTCGACTTGCCGGAACCGGTCGAGCCGATGATCGCGGTGGTCTCGCCGGGGCGGGCCACCAGCTCGATCTCCCGCAGCACGGACTCCTCCGCGCCCGGGTACCGGAAGTCCGCGCTCCTGACCTCCAGATGCCCGTGCCGGGCGAGCTCGCGTACCGGCGCGGCCGGCGGCACGACGCTCGACCCGGTCGCCAGGACCTCCTCGATGCGCTCGGCACACACCTCGGCCCGCGGCACCATCATGAACATGAAGGTGGCCATCATCACGGCCATCACGATCTGCATCAGATACGCGAGGAAGGCGGTCAGCGCGCCGATCTCCATGTCGTTGCTGTCGATGCGGTGCGCGCCGAACCAGACGACGGCGATCGACGACACGTTCACGACCGTCATCACGGTCGGGAACATCAGCGCCATCAGCCGGCCGGTGGACATCGACACGTCGGTCAGTTCGGTGTTCGAGCCCTTGAACCGCTCGCGCTCGTATCCGTCGCGGACGAAGGCGCGGATCACCCGGTTGCCGGTGATCTGCTCGCGCAGCACCCGGTTCACCGTGTCGAGCCGCGTCTGCATGGTGCGGAACAGCGGACGCATCTTCCGCACGATCAGCGACACCGCGATGCCGAGCACCGGCACGACGGCGATGAGCACCGCCGACAGCGGCACGTCCAGGCCGAGCGCCATGATGATGCCTCCGACGCACATGATCGGCGCGGAGACCATCAGCGTGAACGCCATCAGGACCAGCATCTGGACCTGCTGCACGTCGTTGGTGGTGCGGGTGATCAGCGACGGCGCGCCGAAGTGTCCGACCTCCCGGGCCGAGAAGGACTGCACGCGGCCGAAGACCGCGGCCCGGACGTCCCGCCCGAGCGCGGCCGCGGTCCGGGCGCCGAAGTACACGGCCCCGATGTTGCAGACGACCTGCACCAGGGACACGCCGATCATCAGCGCGCCGAAGCGCAGGATGTAGCCGGTGTCCCCGTTCACGACACCGTTGTCGATGATGTCCGCGTTCAGGGTCGGCAGGTAGAGGGTGGCGCTGGTCTGCAGCAGCTGGAGCAGCACCAGCAGGGCGATGGGTTTTCTGTACGGCCCGAGGAAGGTTCGGAGGAGTCTTATGAGCACGGGACCTACTATCGCCCGCGCTCCCGAGACGTTACGACTCGTTTTGGGCCGGGGCTGTGAGCCCTGGGGAAGTCTTTACGAACGGGGGTGCGAATGCCCGGACCGTATCGGCTCGGGCGGCGTCAGTGGGTGAAGGCGCCGGGGTGGAGCTGGTCGCGGGTGGCGTTGTACTGCTGGCGCACGGCCTGGCCGACGGCGAGCTCGTCACCCGCCTCGAAGACCTGCGCCGCGGCGCCCTGCCAGGCCGGCGGGACGGCGGGGGAGAGGGTCCCCTGGGACACCCCGAGGGCCCAGGCGGCCTGCCGGGCGGCGCCGAGCGCCGCGTACTCGGCCGGCTGGGGAACGACGACCTGGGCGCCGAACAGCGCGGGCGCCATGGCCTGCACGGCGGGCAGCCCGGCGGCGGCGCCGAGCAGGAAGACCCGGCGCACCTCCACACCACGTCGGCGCAGCACGTCCATGGCGTCGGCGAGGGAGCAGAGCATGCCCTCGAAGGAGGCCCGGGCGAGGTGCTCGGGCTTCATGGACTCACGGCGCAGCCCGCTGAGGGTGCCGGCGGTGTGCGGCAGGTTCGGGGTGCGCTCGCCCTCCAGGTAGGGGAGGAGGACGAGCCCGGAGGCGCCGGGCGTGGACTTCAGGGCGAGCGCGGACAGCTCGTCGAGCGACTCGGCGCCGAGCATCTCGGCGGTGCCGCGGAGCACCCGTACGGCGTTGGAGGTGTGCACCACGGGCAGGTGCATGCCGGCGGCGTCGGCGAACGAGGTGATCGTCCCGCTCGGGTCGGCCGGGGCCTCGTGGTGGACGGCCATCACGGAGCCGGACGCGCCGAGGGACACCACCGCGTCCCCGGTGCCGAGGCCGAGACCGAGCGCGGCGGCCATGGTCTCGCCCGTACCGGCGGAGATCAGCAGCCCCTCGGGGGTGGTGCCGGCGGCCTCGGCGGGCCCGAGGACCTCGGGCAGCGCGGCCTGGTGCCCGAGCGCGAGCTCGACGAGATCGGGCCGGTAGGACCCGCTGCGCGCGGACCAGTAGCCGGTGGCGGAGGCGGCGCCGCGGTCGGTGGTGCGGCGCGCGGGCCTGCCGAGCAGCTGCCAGACCAGCCAGTCGTGCGGCTGGAGGACGGCGGCGATCCGCTGGGCGTGCTCGGGTTCGTTACGGGCGAGCCAGCGCAGCTTGGCGACGGGCATCCCGGACCGGGGCACGGTCCCGACGGCCTCGCTCCACCCCTGCCGCCCGCCGAGCGCCTCGACCAGATCGGCCGCGGCGACCTGGGCCCGCTTGTCGTTCCCGACGAGCGCGGGCCGCACGAGCCCGCCCTGCGCGTCGAGCGGCACGAGCCCGTGCTGCTGCGCGGAGACCCCGATGGCCTGCACCCCTTCGAGCAACCCGCCGGTCGCGGCCTCCCCGAGGGAGAGCAGCCAGGCCTGCGGGTCGACGTCGGTGGCCTTGGGCTCCAGGGGGTGCGGGGCATGGCCCTGCCGCAGCACGGCACCCGTGTCGCTGTCACAGACGACGATGCGCGTGGAGTCCGAAGAGCTGTCCAGGCCGGCGACTATCCCCATGGCACATGATTCTGCCGTATGGGGGCGGGTCCGGCGTACGGGCACGGGTGTACGGGCCCGGGCGGTGCGGGCCCGGGCGTACGGGTCCGGGGTGCAGGCCTGGCGTACAGGCGCAGGCGACAGGCCCCGGCGTTCAGGCCCCGGCGTACGTGACCCGGCGTACGGGCTCAGGTGTTGCTGGTTCCCCAGTCGTCGTCCTCGTACTGCGCGGACTGCGGGGTGTAGTGCCCGTTGTGCTCGCGCCGGGACCTGATCTTCTGCGCCTGGTCACCGACCAGGTGCAGCGCGCGCCCGGCCGCCTGCCGCCCGCCGTGGGCGGCGGACTCGGCCGCGTTGCGCACGGCGGGGTTCCCGGCGATCTGCTTCGCGGACTGCTTGGCGGACGCCTTCATCCGCTCGTACACCTCGCGCCCCGCGCGCGTACCGATGACGAAACCGAGACCCAGCCCGGCCACGAAGACCAGCTTGTACCGCACGCTGCGATCCTTCCCTGGACGCCCTGGGGATACCGATTGGCGGAGCACCCCCCTGCTTGCGCTAATCTATGTCTCGCAGCGAGCGCCCGCCCCCCGGCTAGGCCGGAGGTGGGACCGTTCGTCGCAACGCAGCAATCCCCTGTAGCTCAATTGGCAGAGCAGCCGGCTGTTAACCGGCAGGTTACTGGTTCGAGTCCAGTCGGGGGAGCGCGATCCCCTGTAGCTCAATTGGCAGAGCATTCGGCTGTTAACCGGAGGGTTGCTGGTTCGAGTCCAGCCGGGGGAGCCACCAGGAAGAGGACCCTTCGGGGTCCTTTTTCGTTTGCCGCGGAACCGCCGACGGGACCCGGGAGTCCTCTTGGTTGAGCATGGCCGACCATCCGGAGCAGGAGATCGTATGAGCGGCTATGCTGCGGCAGACGGCGCGCACACTTGTACGCGCCGTGATGCTCGGGGCGGTAGCTCAGCCGGTTAGAGCAGCGGACTCATAATCCGTCGGCCGTGGGTTCGAGTCCCACCCGCCCCACCACTGCACCGCAGCGGCAGGAAGGTTTCGCCTTCCGCCGACCGCATCCACGGTGCACCCGGGATGACGTGCGATGTTGGAACAACACGCCGAGGTCACCCGAACGCATCACATCGCGTGTACGGCTGCGGCCCCTGCATCGGATGGATCGGATCCAGGGGCCGCAGCCTTTTTTCGTGTCCGCTTGTGGGTGAATTGCCGGGACGCCGAGAACTCACCGAGAACGCGGCGCCGCGAAAGTGTGAGCGGACGTGTGACCGGCCGCCATCAGGCGGCCGTCTCGACGACCCGGAGGCCGGGCCGGCGGTTGGCGCGCGGGACGATGGCGACGGCGGCCTCGGCGGCGGCCCGGGAGAGCGCCGGGACGACGCTCGTGTAGGTGTCGACGGTCAGGGTGATCGTCGAATGGCCGAGCATCTCCTGGACGACCTTGAGATCCGTTCCCGCCGTGAGCGCGAGCGTGGCGGCCTCGTGCCGTAGATCGTGCAGCCGGATGGGCGGACGTCGAGACAGCCGGCCGCGCCTTCGGCGTCGGCCGCACGGTGGCGTACCGGATGGTCCGCGACGGCGACTTCCCGGTGCCGGTTCTGCGCGTCGGCACCAAGCGTCGGCAACAAGCTGCGGGTGCGCACGGCGGAGTTGTGGCGGGAGTTGGGAGTCGCGCCGACGTGAGGCGAGGCGGGGAGCGAAGCAGTTCAGCTCCCCGCAGCCCCGTCTTCGACATCGACGACGTGTATCTGCGTGGCCGATTCGCGCCCTATCGGCGAGCCCCACCAGATGATGGGCTGGTTGTTGTGTCGGGGATCATCGCGGCCGCCATAGCCGTCATCGGAACACTGTTGGGTGCTGTCGTCGCGCACCGCTACCAAGAGAAGACCGCAGCCCGGTCCGCAGCTCGTGCCCACCGCGAGCGAAGCCACCAGCGCCTCCTTGACGCCTGTGCTGACTTCGTCGCCCTGGCGGAGGACTATCGGCGGGCACAGTACGACCGGTGGACAAGGCAGCACGCAGCCCCCGACTCCGACGCGGCCGGACAAGCGAGCTGTCAGGAGTTCGCAACGGTGAGGTGGTACGTCGTGTCGACCCAGAACTCGCCGGTCGTGATGCCCCTGATCTCCAGGACGTACTCTCCCGGTGGCAAGGGAGCGACCCCACCCCACACGCCCCAGGCAAGGGAGGGCATCAGCCTCAACCAGAACGGCGGTGAGACGAACTCGTGTAGGGGGAGCGGCATCCCGTTGAGCGATGCCGTCGCCGACGTCACTGGGAGGGCCAGGTGTCTCCATGAGGCGAAGCGGCTGTGTTGGACATTGAGCACCGGGAAGAACAGCGGACGGTCGGAGGGCACTTTGCACCGCCGGACTACGCGTCCGCCGTACGTGCCTGCGAGGAACCACACATCGTCCGGCTGCCTCCAGCCCGCGTGCTCACCGGTCGTGTCACCGACGGGGCTGCGGTGATCGGGAGCCGATAGTGCCCACTTCCACCAGCGCGCGGCAAGCACACCTCCCTCCCTGTGGCTTATCTCCCAGGAGCTGCTGCTCGCAACCACTTCGCCCACGGTCCCCCACGTCCTTCCGCGGGGCCTGTCACCCCGCCCACCGGTTCAACAGGCGAACCCTACAGACGCGGTTCTGCTGCACATCAGTTGCCCATGCCTGGGCAAGGAAGAGCTGCGGTGGCGCGGCCAACGCCATCCTCAGGATCAAGCCGAGCGAGCGAGGCAGCACTGACAACGCAGATTCGCCTGCGATAGGTTGGCCGTTCACGTTTGCAAGGGGGGTGCGACGGTGACGGGGCTGACGCCAGACTTGAAGTTCATCGCGGAGGGAATGATCCGCGGTTCCATGGGGCTGCTCGACACGATGCGGGGAGCTCGTGACACGGCCATAGCCCTGGGCCACGAGTTGGCACGCCAGCACGGGATGGCCGGGGACGACGACGCGGGCCGGGCGTTCGCCAAGGTGTACGTCTCAGCGGCCTCCACGACGCTCGACAAGATGGCTTCAGCTCGTACGTCCTCGGTGAGACGAGCAAGGGGCTGATGCGCAACGCCCGCGAGTTCATGGCTCAGGAGAGTCGTCAGGTCTCCGCCTTCCTGGGACGGCAGGTCGACCTCACCGCGGGGATGGGCGACCCCGGCGCCGACTGCACGGAGAACTACCTCGGGCTCGGGCGGGAGCTCCCCGAGGTGGTGGGCGAGACCGCCTGGTACGACCAGTACGTCCCGGCCGGTGGCAGTGACCGGTTCCGCGGTTCGCCGAAGAAGATCCGGGATGTCGCCGGTTCCTGGCGTCACGCCGGCGTGCTGATGCAGCGTTTTCTGGAGCATGCGCAGGCTTACGCAGTGACCGCGAGCAAGGCGCACTCCGGCGAGGCGGCTGACGCCTTCCAGACGTACGTCGAGCACAGTGTCGGCCTTACCTGCCCGCGAAGGCGCAGGAGGACGAGCCCTTGTGACGAACCTGGTCGCCGCCTGCACGTAGATCGCCAGGGCGTGCAACCGTTACGCCGAACACGTGGAAGCCGCCAAGGGGAAGATCGCCCAGCACAAGCTGGACATCTTCGCGGTCGACATGCCCTGGGACCAGCCGATGTTAGGGGGCAACGGATACGACGGCGGCCTGCTCGACGCTGTACTCAGCGACCCCTGCATCCACGACCTCGGCACGGTGGGGCACGCGCTGGACGCGTCTGTCGGGCGCATCAAGCTGCCCAACGCCGACCCGCCCCCGGCTCCCGTCCTGCCGGGGCTGCCGTTCCTGCCGCCGCTCATACCCGCGCCGGCGCCCGTGCCGGTCCCGGTCGTGCTCGCGTCGTACACCGGGCAGGTGCCGACGCTGGCGCCGATGATCAACCCGGTCGACCCGGGCATTCCCGCTGCTGACCCCATTCCACCGGCCCCGGGGACGACCCGACTGCTCACCGCGGCGGAGCAGCAGCAGTTCCGCGCGTGGATGAACGGCCTCCAGCCCGGTAGCTTCGCGGGCGGCGGCGGTCCGGGCGATCCCGACAACGCCTACCAGCTCCGCGTGTCTGGCTACCCCGAGCGGGAGGTGCCGTTGCCCGGGAGTAAGCGCGGACTGATGGTGGATGGCATACGCCCCGCCGACGGATATCTCGTCGAGGCGAAACACGTACGGGACCCGGACTGCAAGAACAAGAGCTTCCGCACGCTCGACCGAGTCGATGAGACACTGGCCAAGCCCGTCAAGATCAACAGCAAGGGGCAGATCGCCTGGGATCCCGTCGTCGACTCCTTGTACGCCACCGACGAGAGCGAACTCGCCCGCTACGAGGACGCCATGGCCAATCCCGCGAACAAAGAGATCAGGGGCCTGGAGATCGTCACGAACGGCAAGGACAGCGCCGCGTACTGTCAGTCGATGATGGCGATGACGGGCACGACCGGCTCGACACGTCACGTCCCCTGAGATCGAGGAAGACCCATGGCAACGGAGCGGAACATCCGCACGAACTTCGGCTTCTACCCTCCCGAGGACGACGGTGCGGCCTGGGGAGCGACGCTGGAGGGCCTGGAGAGGGCGCTGGGGGAGGCGTTCCCCGAGCCCAGGCTGAGGTACAGGAAGTCCGGCATCCATGGCATGACGGTGCTCGACTACGAGGTGGAGCTGTCGCCTGACGTGTGGGTGTACGGGACGGCAGCGATGCCGGATCCGGACTACGCCTACATCGCACTCACCGACGTGACAGTCGACGAAGCCGCTGCGTTCGCCGTCTGGCTGCGCGATTCCTTCGTTCCGGCACCACATCTCGTGCGCTTCGCGAGCAGCCTTGCCATGGAGAACGGCGAAGAAGCCCCGCGCCAGTTGCCGGCCAGCGGCGGCCAGTCAGAGATCCGGGACACGATGAGGAACTACCTCGCTCCCTTCGATTACTGAGTGTTTTCAGTGCTGCCCCTTCAGGGTGCGGATGGCGCCGGCGATTGACGTGAGGCGGTTCGGGCTGCACCGGGCCCGGCGGAAGATCCGCCAGGACTTCAGTCCCGCAATGCTTCGTTCGACAGGCGCCCGTGCTACCGACAGTGCTCGGGTGACCGTCCGCTGGGTGGGGGCGAGTTTCCCGAGGGCGGACGTCTGAGCGGTGTGGTCACCCAGGGGCCGGTTCCGAGGCAGGCGCGGTCGGCGAGGACGGGAACGCCCTGGCGTTCGCAGATCCGGATGATGTGGTGGGTACGGGCTGCGGTCAGGTCGTGGGTGCGGCCGGGCAGCACGGGTGAGATCCACAGCAGCTTTCCCGAGGGATCGGCTACACCACGAAGCGGGACGCCATCCCGACGGAGGTAGACCAGGCCGACGAGGCTCCCGCACTGATGAGTTGAGACGTCGAACACCTCTCTCAACGGTACGGGAGCCTCGTGCGTTGCGGACCCAAGCCCGCCACCCGATCAGTGGCCACTCTGAAAGAGCTCACCGAGCAGGAACCATTTCTATCAAACGGCGGTGACCTGCCAGGCGACCATGCCTGTCGCTCCGGGGGTCGCGGTGATATCAATCGGCAATTCCGTCGGTGAATTCTGTACGCGCTGGCTTGCCGATGTCCCGTCACAGGAAATGGACTGTGACGGCTTTCCGTCGATTACCAGGTTCACGGTCCCCGTGCCGACGCAGGCTACGGAGACTTTGTACGCCTTGCCCTTCTTGAGCGAGGAGCGGGTGTGCACCCCGTCCGGCACCCTCTCCAGCCCAGATTCCACGAACTTCGGGTCGTCGGGGGAGATCGTCTCCAGTACGGCTTTGGCCCGGCTGCCCTGGGCTTTCTCGTCCTCCCCCGAGGGTGAGGGTGTTGCCGTCGGCTTGCCTGTCGCCGACGGTGATGGAGCGCTAGGCGGTGTCGTGCTTTCGCTGCTGCAGCCGGTCGCCAGGAAGGACGCGAGGGCCAGGGCTCCGGCTACGGCCATCGACTTGTGCGGCAGCGTCATGAGCTCGTCTCCCAGTAGTTCCAGCCGACCTCCGAGGTGGGCAGCTTCGCGGTGCCGCTCTTGATGAGCTTCTTGCCGCACCGGTCGGCGCTGGTTTCGTACTTGGCCCACTTCACGGAGTATCCCCAGGAGCCGTACTGGAGGTGGCCGTACTTGCCGCTGGTCACGTTCCTGCGGTACTCGTGCCCGATGCTGATGCCGACCTCGGTGCCGATCTTGGCCGAGATCGAGACCTTGGCCTTGGCGACGATGCCGCTGACCTCCACCTCACCGCCCACGCTGACTTCCCGCTGGACCTTCCCTGACTTCTCCACCTTGACCACCATGGTGCCCCCGGGCCCGTCCTTGAAAGACGTCCCCCCGAACTTGGCCGGCATGTGGATGCCGGTCTTCGAGGGGATCTCGATCCATGTGCGGCGCGGGTTGTCGCACGCCTGCGTGCCGCTCTCAGAGTTGACCGGCACCTCCGGAAGCTGCTCCAGCGAGACATCCTCCGGGGCGGCCTCCTGCACGGCCTCGGCCGAAGCGTTCACAGACTCCGGCCCGCCGTCTTCCGCGTGTGCCGGGACTGCCATGCCGCTCAGCAGAGCCAGAGCGAAAACCGGGACGACGGACCCACCCATCGTCAAACGCATAATTCCCCCCATATTTAAACTGCTCCGGTCGCCGTTAGGTCAGTGAGGCGACCGCGTGCGACGACCATAGCCGTGTTCAAGGAAGAACAGGGGAACGTGATCGTTCTTCTGAGGAAGAATTGAGGAAGACTGGTTTCAGCCACCGGCAACCCATGCCGGCATACGGCCACGTTCGCTGCCCATTGCACCGATCTCGCTTCGTGAGCCAGCGCCAACCGGCCTGAGCCAGTGAACCTCTTTCACCCTCCAACACAGGATGAAAGAGGTTCACTGAACCAAGACGTCTCTGGAGCTGCCGGGCCCGCCGGGGCGTCCTGGGTGCCGGAGACGCATCGCCGTCGACTCGCCGCGTACACGATCCTCGCCGCGTACGACAGCATCCAGGCGGCCGCCCTGCTCGGCGAGGACGGCGATGACCGCCGCGAGTACGGGGGACGCCTCGGTCATCGTGGACCAGACGCTGAGCCACCTCCTGGGAGAGACCCAGCAGATCACGGTCGAGGGGGTCGAGGACGACGCCACCGCCCAGGAGCGTGAAGCCATGCTCCGGGAGTGGGCGTCGGGCGAGCACCTGTGGATGCGGATGCAGCACGCTGAGCGGAACGCCGTGTTGCTCGGCGACACGGTCTACCTGCTGGCCTGGTCCAGGGCGAAGGGCCGGCCGGTGCTGAAGACGATCGACCCCGGCTTCTACTTCCCAGTGCTGCCCGACGGGGCTATCGACGCGGACGAGTACCCGGACCGCGTCCACCTCGCGTGGGAGATCCCGGACGACCCGGCGATGGGACGCGAGGGCACGCTGCGCCGCATCACGTACGAGCTCGGCCCGATCAGCGAGGACGGGAGCGCCACCCGCACGTACCCATGGGCGAGCCGGCTGAGCGCTCTCACCTGCTACCTCACCGACGCCGAGTGGGACCTGGACCAGGTCGACAAGACCGGCGACATCGATGCGCTCTCGCTGCGCCGCGCCCGGTTCCGCACCAACGCCGACGGCGACGTCCTCAACCGGCTCGACCTCCACGTGGACTTCATCCCGATCGTGCACGTGCCGAACACCATCGGCGCCGAGCACTTCGGGCAGTCGAGCCTGCTCTCCGCCGCCCAGCTCCTCGACGACCTCGCCGCAGCCGACACCGACAGCCAGCGCGCCTCGGCGACGACCGGCTCGCCGATCATCGGTCTCTCCGGAGCTCGCCTGCCCGTGGACCGCAGCACCGGCCAGCCGCTCCCGGTCCGGGTGGAACCGGGGATGGTCTGGCCGCTCGGTGACAGCGGCTAGCTCAGCACGGTCGACACGTCGGCCCAGCTCGCCGAACTCCGCGAGTACGTCGAGACGCTGCGGGAACGGCTGTCGGTCGTGACCCGCCTCCCCGCGAGCGTGCTCGGAACCGTCAGCCCCGCCGAGGTGCCGTCGGGATACGCACTCCAGCTCAGCTTCGGCCCTCTGCACGCCATGGTCCGGTCGATGGGCGAGCGCAGGGCGTCGGCCAGACGTACCCGCCGCAGTTGCGGGTCACGTACACGAAGTAGAGCCGAGCCGCCGGAAGCCGATCACACCTGGCCGGACTCCGTACCCCTCTCAACTGTTAGGGCCGTTGCGGAAGTGGATCTCTGCAAGAATCACCCCTCCCTGCGCGAACGCGGTTCTGGGCAGCCACGCAGCGACTTTCGGACATGGAGCAAGCAGATGGGGTACTGGGGTTCCCTTGTCGTCGTTCGCCATCGGCATTCGCTGGGTGAGGTGGCGGCCTTCACTGACGGGGTGCGCATGGAGCTGCTTCAGGAGCGCGCTGATGACTGGCGGCTCTGGTCGTTGGAAGGGCAGACCTCGCTCGATGAGGAGAGTCTCATCGAGCTTGTGGAAGTCACTGGCCATCCGGTTCTTGCCGGATTCGTCATGGACAGCGACTGCCTTGTGCTGGAAGGCCGGACCAGGGACCAGGAAGCCTGGCGCGCATGTCTGGATCGGACATCTATGTCCGCCTACATGGCGGAGGATGGCCAATCCGTCGACGACTGGTTCTTGGGGCCGGAGGAGGCTGCGGAGCGTGCTGTGGCCTGGGCGTGGGCGGCTGGCCTGACTCCCGCGCCCAAGGTGATCGCCGATGTCCTGTCGAAGCGGTCCGACCCGTTCGTGGAGGATCTGTTCCAGGAGTTCTTGGACGGCTTGGGCATTGCGCTCTGATCAGCACGTGGCCACGACTCAAGCCCATACCGCTTTGACCACCGCGTGGCCTGCCGAAGCCGCCTGCCCGTAGAACTCTTGGAGGGCCCTGTGATGTTCGAGGTGTTCCTGCTTGGACCAGCCGAGTGCACCGAACCTTGCCTCGACGACGTTCCACAGCTCGTCGAAAGAGATAGTCGTAAGGAAACGCGCGGCCTGTGACACCCCAGACGGCTCCAGAAGCATCAGCGGTGGATCGGAGGGGTCGGCATCAGCGCTGTGGGGTACCGGGCGGCCGCCGTAGATCGGCAGATTCCAGGGCTCGTCGGCGTCTGTATAGAGTGCATCGGCTGCGGCGTAGAGGTCGTTGACAGCGTCCCAGCCCTTGTTGATCGAGTGCGCGATGCCCGCTTCGTACTCGGCGTCGTCGTTTTCCCAAGCCTCAGACATGAACGCAGCCAGCCAGGTGTGATCGTCTCGGATCTCGGACTCAGCCACGGCACGAAAGTGCAGGTAGATGCTCACGACGACCAATCCCTCAGCTCAACGACCCACCTGTCAGGCCGAACGGACAGAACCTACTTGAAGGCACTGACAGCCACGTGTCGTCGAAATCGGCTCGCGGCACCCGGGGGGACCCTCTCGAAACACGGCCTAGGACGCCTTGGCCGTTGGGGCTTCGCCACGTTCGATCTGCCGAGCCCTTGCCACATGCATACGAGTCACCGAGTTGAGGATCTTCGGATCGGGGGCTTCGCCCGTGTCGCTGTTGATGTTGACCATCAGGACCATTGAGCCTGCTCGCACATAGATGGTGGCGCTGCAATAGCGCTCGGCGATACAGCCGCTCCGTGCGAATGCTTGATCTGCTCCAGCGATCGAAGTCGGGCGCGTCTGACTGCCGTAATCCGCCTTGACCTTGCTGAACCTTGCCATGGCGTGCGCCGGATTGCCGTACGAAGTGATACCGAACCCGACCGCACCGTCGAGATCGGGCGCTCTGTATCCCTTGTGTCCGTATGCCCGGCTTCCGTCCTTGCCGGGGGTGTTATCGAGCCGAGGTGTCCCCACTTCCTCCCACCCAGGCGGAACGGCGTCCAGCGTCGGAAGCTCCTCTGCGATCTGCTCCTTGGAGAGGGCCACATGGGTTGCCTCAGCGGACGTCGGCGCTGGCGCGGTATGTCCGTCGACATCCTGCCGTTCGCCGCTACAGCTGGTCGTGAGGGCGACCCCAATGGCCAGCGCCACCCCAACCTGCCAACGTCGCCGCGTCATTACAGCGCGCTCCCCGTTCAGTCGCCACTCCACCGAGACGTGATCAAGGTTCGCACAAGCGCGGCATGGCGATACTCATGGCCATGGGTTTCCGGACGTCTGGTGGGATAGGCTCCGGCCACTCTGGTGACCCTCCACCCGAGCCAGACGCAACAGCACGGCGCGTCCGATGCCGAGGGACCGTCGGGTGGCTCCTGAGCGGCACGTAACACGGAGGCGCGGGGGAGAAGGCGCCCAACGTGGCACAGCCCCTGTCCGCAGACCAGTTCCTCGCCGTCCTGAAGCAGTCCGGCGTCCGCGTCGTCGAGCACGGCAGCTGGCGCACCCACAACCGCAACCACAAGGGCGCCTGGGGCCCAGTCCACGGCGTCATGGTCCACCACACCGGCCCGTACTCCACCGAGGCCGGCATGGTGGAGCTCTGTAGTACCGGCTATACCTCGCTCCCGGGCCCGCTCTGCCACGGGGTGATCGACCGCTCCGGCACCTTGCACCTCGTCGGCTACGGGCGCGCCAACCACGCCGGCGCCGGGGACGGCGACGTCCTGAAGGCGGTCATCGCGGAGAAACCGCTGCCGCCGGACAACGAGGCCGACACCGACGGCAACGCGCACTTCTACGGCTTCGAGTGCATCAACACCGGCGGTGGCCAGGCATGGCCGCAGGCCCAGCTCGACGCCATGCACAAGGTCAGCACCGCGCTGTGCCGCGCCCACGGCTGGACGGAGCGCTCGGTCATCGCCCACAAGGAGTGGCAGCCCGGCAAGCCGGACCCCGCCGGTATCGCGATGGACGACTTCCGCACCGTCGTCGCCAAGCTCCTCGGCAGCAAGCCGGCGAGCCCGAAGCAGGCGGACGGCGAGTCCGCCTTCGCCCCGTTCCCCGGTGCCGACTTCTTCCGCACCGGCCGACGCTCGGCACTGATCACCGCGATGGGCAAGCGCCTCGTCGCCGTGGGCTGCGGCCGGTACACCCAGGGGCCCGGCCCGCGCTGGACCGAGGCCGACCGCCGCTCCTACGCCGCCTGGCAGCGCAAGCTCGGCTACTCCGGCGCAGACGCCGACGGCACCCCGGGCCCGACGAGCTGGGACAAGCTCCGCGTTCCCAAGCCCTGACCCATCCCCTCGAACGAGAGGTTCCACGACACGATGGCCACTGCCAGCACCCCGAAGCTCCTCGCCGACATCGCCGAGCGCGCCGTCCTCACGTACATCGAGGCGTTCCTCGGCCTCCTCCTCGCCTCTGGCACGACCAACCTCGTCACCCTGTCCGCGCTCGAATCGGCGGCCGTCGCCGCGATCCCGGCCGGCCTCGCTGTCGTCAAGGGCGCCATCGGCTCCCTGCTCGGCCGCATTGGCACCGCCTCGTGGCTCCCCGCCAAGAGTGACCCGGCAGCCGTGTCCACCATCAACTGACAGCAGGAGAATCAGCCATGCCCGACGGAGAGATCGCCCTGGAGCTCGCCGAACTCCGCCGCGCCCTCGAAGTCGGGCTGGCGCGCATCGACGGCCAACTCGCCCTCCTGGTCCAGCGCTCCGACCAGATCGACAAGGCCGTCGAGGAGCTCGACACCCGCGTCACCGCCCTGGAACGATCCCGCTGGCCGCTCCCGGCCGTCGGCACCCTCACCGGTCTCGCCGGCCTGGGGGTCGCCCTCTGGTCGGCTACGGGCCGCTGACATCTCCCAGCCTGGCCATGCCAGGTGGCATCCACGTCTCGTCGTTCATGACGCATCAACGTGAGGCCGTCGGACGAACTCCGTGCAGACCCGGCAGAGCGGTGAGGTCTTGGAGTTGTCGGCGTCGGCTGAGTTCAATCGTCGCCGAGAGGCGCCCGGTGCGCTCCTATTGTCGCCAGCTTGTTCCGGATTCCTACCTCAGTTAAACCTCAAGCTTCCATCGCTTCCTCGCGGATCGGTTCATTCCGCAGCTAGCGTCATCCACGTAACGCCGACCGACCAAAGGCGTTACGTGACCACAAGGGGGAACGACCATGTTGTCGCACAGGATGGCCATCGCCGCCGCAGGAGCACTGGCCCTCACGGCTCTGTCGACCGTGACTGCAGTGGCTGCGCCGGTTGATCCGGTGAATCCGCAGCCTCAGGCGGAGTACTGCGATCCCGGGATGAGAGCCGTCATCTCGAGCAATACTCCGAACACCCATGACGTGAAGTACCGGACCTCGGTCACCAACGGCACGGGAAGCACCCAGAATTACAAGTTCTCGTCCAAGAAGAGCGGGACGACTACCTACGGCCTTTCCCTCAGCGTGTCGGCTTCTCTGAAGGCGGGCATCTTCGCCAGCATCGAGGCCACGATCAATGGCAGCGTGGAAAAGTCGATGACCGCCGAGATCGGTGAAGAGGTGTCCGGCACGGTCAAGCCCCACTCCACTCTCAAGGGCGACTTCGGCAACTGGAGGGAGAATGTCTCCGGTTGGACCGCCCAGCAGTACAGCAACTGCAAGTACGGCACCAAGACTTACTTCAACGCCTGGGCCCCGTACCGGACCAACTGGCGCGTGTACTACTGATGCGACGCTGGTGATGTCAGGGGTCCGCCGCTACTGGACAGGAGCCTGTCGGCGATGAGGAGAGCTGTGCGCTCGAAAGGGCTGTTGACCGCCGGCGCGGTGTTGGTTGCCGTGACCGCAGCGTGTACCGCGTCACCCGAGACTGACGGGGGAACCTCGGGCACGCCCACCAGAAGCACCACGGGGACGCCGCGGCCGTCGAAGCCGGGTCCCGATCTGCGGCTGGAACAGATGCAGGGGAAGAAGATCCTCGTAGGTGAGGTGTCCGGCAGCGCAGCCGTGAAGCTACCCGCCTTCACCCCGCCGCAGAAGTCGTACACCGTGCACTTCGTGTGCTCGGGTACGGGGGAGATCTCGCTGGAGGCCAACGGAACGAAGTGGATCAGTCACCCCTGCGACGGGGTGGAGAACGCGGCCGAGCGGATTACCGAGAAGGAGCCGCAGGTCGTGTTCGTGAAGGTGTCCGGCAAGGCTGTCTGGAAGGTGGCGGTTGCCGACGGGCCTCTGTGAGGTCCGTCCTCTCCCGGAAGCCGCCCAGGAGCCGGGGCTCTTGCGGTATCTGCCGCAAGAGCCCCGCTGGGAAAGACAACGCCCCGGGCAGAGTGCGAGTCAGATCCTGGGGCGCTATTCCACAAGGAAAGAGGGACGCAGCCTACGAGGTGTTGGAGCCGGCAGCAACCAGCCGGACCCCTCAGCCGCCATCCCTGGCGCGCAGCTTCCGCAGCAGCGACGGGTACTCGGCGCGAATGCGCTGCACGTCGTCCCCGTCGAAGACGGTGAGATCGCGACGCGCGTCAACGTGAAGGCGCTGTTCCTCGCGGAGTGCCCGCTTCTCCTCTTCGTTCCGAGCTTTGTGAACGAGGCTGCTGTAGACCGCGATGACCGCGTTGATCAGGTCGCGGGCACCGACGAAGTCGGCCGATTCCTGTGGCGTGAACTGCCGAAACCCTGCCAGGTTCTGACGGTCGCGGCCGGGTTCAGGCGTCTTCATGTGACCACCTCCACAGCAAAGATCGTGCGCACGTCGATCAGACTTCCCAGTCTGCCAGCGCGCCGAACTATAGTTGACACATCAAGCGTGTTTTATTGATTCGGCGATGTGGAGGCAGCGGCCGTGAGGAAGTTTCCCTACCTGCTGGGGCACGCGGAGATCGCGTTCCTCTACGGAGTGGAGCGGCAGACCTCGCAGCTCTGGAAGACGCGCGGCGTGCTGGGCGAGCCGGACGCGGTCATCTCCGGCAACCCGTACTGGCTGCTGCCCACAGTGCTCGGGCTGTCCGAGGACGGCAGCCGGGAGGTGGACGCCCAGCGGCTGAAGGAGTACAAGGCCCGGATCGCCGGCGGCTACCAGGTTGACGATCCTGCCGAGCTGCCGGACGTCGTCGGCCTCAAGGAGATCCCCTGGATCTTCGGCAAGAAGTACATGGACGTCTACCAGTGGCGGGTTCGAAAGACCTTCGCGCCCGAGGACGCCGTGGTCTCAGGGTCGCCGCTGTGGCTGCTGGAGACCGTTCTCGCGGACGCCGAAGACCGGAAGAGGGCGACCGTCCAGGAGGGGATCGACCGGATCCGGGCGGGGGAGCGTGAGCAGATCAAGCCCCGTGGGCGGAAGCCGTCGGCGGAGCCGAAGCCGACGCCTCCGCCGTTGCCGGAGGCGAGGACGTTCATGCCGGGGGAGCACACCGCCGAGGACGTGGCCGCGTTCGCGGCCGAACTGCTGGAGGCCGGCTTCTCCCTGACCGTACGGCCCAAGCGGTAGGCGTCAGCCCGAGGCCATGGCCAGGCCCATCAGCAACGCGAGCATCAGCGGGAGTGTGGTCACGGCGAGGGCCGTGCCGGCGGCCAGCAGGCGCGGGATCCGCATGGACATACGGTGAGGCAGGACCCATGAGATGGCCAGCAGGATCGTGGCCATGACGAGCATGGTCTCGAAGCCACTGGTGTAGCCGTCGGTCCAGAAGAGGGCGAACTCCCCGACCAGAAGCGGGAGTCCCGGCAGGGTCGCGACGAGGGGCGCCTTCCACCACGTCGGGTGGGAGGCCGGGGGCGGGCTGCTGTCGTCCGGGCTCATGTCCCCCACCTCATCACCGCTGTCGGCCGCGGACATCCGAGGGCGTACTCAACCTGTTCTGGTGCCGCTACTCACCCCGTGCGTCACGCCGTCACGCCGTCACGAGGTCGAACGTGCCGACCCGCCCGCGCACTCCTTGATCCTGCCTCCAGGGTTGGGCGGCGCTGGAGGAGCTCGCGATCCAGTGGATCGAGGCTGGCGGCGGGCGTGTCACCGCCCACGAACCCGGGCCGCTCTACAACGGAAAGCCGCCCTCCGGCCGAGATGTCCCATCGGCCAGGAGGGCGGCAGTCCGTCAGTGATCGCGCGTCAGCTCACACGTCGAACGTGAGCGCATCCGGTGTCGGGGTCAGGAGGGGTCGCCGTACTGGAGGCCGCGGCCGTTGGTGCCGATGTAGACGCGGCCGTACGTGTCCGGGTCGCCGGTGATGACGCCGACGCCGCCGATGCTGCCCCACTGGTGGGCGTCGTCGTTGACGCGGAGCCAGGTGGCGCCCTTGTCGGTGGAGCGGAAGACGCCGGTGACGTCCTTGACGGTGCCGATCAGGTACAGGGCCTGGTAGGAGGCACCGGGTGCGGCCTTGCCGAAGCCGAGGGCGGAGGCGGACTTCACCGTGGTGAGCGTGGTGAAGGTGCGGCCGCCGTCGGTGGAGTGCAGCAGCCCCTGGCCGCCGCCGGCGATCCACAGGTCCCCCGCGACGCCGGGGACGGCGGTGAGACGGCCGGAGGGCAGGTTGCCGGCCCGCGGGCTGAAGGTCGCTCCGCCGTCGGTGCTGGCGTGGAGCGTGCCACCGGACAGCGAGTAGAACGTCCTGGCCGAGGAGCGGTCGGCGACGACCACGGCGTCGGTGCCAAGGCCGCCGGCCTTCGACCAGCTCGCACCCTTGTCGGTCGAGCGGTACGGGACCTGGCCGGCCTGGGTCCAGACGATGGTCGAGCCGTCGGCCGCGAGCGCGACGCGGCCGTCCTGGGCACCGGCCACCGGCTCGGCCTTGAAGCCGTTCCAGCTGGTGCCGCCGTCGGTGGAGTAGGCGCCGTCCTGCGCGCCGCCGCGGCCGACGCGGACCATCATCGAGGGGTTGGCCTGGGCGAAGTCGATGTCGGTGCTGTTGGACATCATCGGGTTGTCAAGGCGTCCGGCGGGCACCTTGGTCAGGTCGTCGTGGCGGAAACCGCCCTGGTCGCCCATGGCGGTGACGACAGCGGCACCGCCGGGCGGGGCGATCGCGTCCATCAGCGCGGTCTCCTCAAGGCCCCGCGCCCCACCCGCGGTCCAGTGGCTGGTGCCGCCGCTGTCGGTGGCGTTGGCGTCCTTGCTGCGCCAGATGCCGTTGCCGGTGCCGTACAGCACGTGCCCGGAGTCGAAGGGGTCGATGGCCAGGGCGGTCATCCAGTGTCCGGTGTGGGTGCCGACGTAGGGAGCGGCGGAGGCGTTCCGCACCGACTTGTCCGCCAGTGCCTTCCAGGTCGTGCCGCCGTCGGTGGTGCGGTAGATCTCGTCCTCGGGCCACCAGCGGTCGAGGGTGGTGACCATCACCGTGGACGGCCGGCGCGGGTCGACGGCCAGGCCGGAGAACCCGTAGCCGCCCTGGGACGGGGAGACGTTCTTCCACGTTCCGCCGGCCGGTGCGTACTTCCAGACCGAGCCCGCCGTCACGCCGTTGGGGCCGAGGGCGTCGGTGTACGTCAGGTACAGCGAGCCGTCACCGGAGAGCACGCCGTGCTGCGGCAACTGGCCGGTGGGCCGGCCGGGGACGGCCTGCCAGGTGGTGCCGCCGTCGGTGGAGCGGTACAGGGAGGTGGACTTGTCGGCGACGCCGACGTAGACCGTCCTGCTGCCGGCCGGGCCGTACGTCACGAAGGAGATGCCACCACCGCTGCCCGCCCCGTCCTTGACGGGGAACGAGGAGACCTGCCGCCACGTCGCACCGCTGTCCGTGCTGCGCCACAGGCCGTTCTTACGGGTGCCGAGCAGGAGGGTGCGGTTGTCCGAGGGGTCGATCACCAGCCGCTCACCGGCCCCGCGGCCGTCCTCGTTGCCGCCCAGCTTGAAGGGGAGTTCGGTGCGCTGGAAGGTGCGGCCCCGGTCCGTGGAGCGCAGGATCGCGCCGTTGCCGGCCCAGTCGTTGGTGTAGGTGCCCGCCGCGAGGTAGAGGCGGTTCGGGTCCACGGGGTCGGTGGCCACCGCGTCGATGCCCAGCAGGTTCCAGTCCTTCTCGCCGAGCCAGTCGGTCAGCGGGATCCACTGCTCGGCCGCGGCGTCCCAGCGGTAGGCGCCGCCCATGTCGGTACGCGCGTACAGCAGCCCCTTCTCCCGGGGGTTGAACACCAGCCCGGTGACGTAACCCCCGCCCACCACCTGGGCGTTCTTCCACGCGTACGGTCCGGTCCCGGTGGCCGGGGCCTCGGCCGTCTTCACCAGCTTCCACTGCTGGTTGGTGCTGCCGTGGCCGCCGTACTGGATGACCGCCGCGCCGTCGGCCGTGGAGCCTCCGGAGACGTCCAGGACCATGCCGCTCCTGCGGGAGGTGAAGGTGACGGCGTCCGAACCGCTCACCTCGTCGATCCGCCACTCCTGGGAGGCGGAGGAGCTGTCGGTCTGCTGCTCCGTGGCAGCCGCCTGCGAGGTCGAATCGCCCGCTATGCCGAGCACCTTGCCGCTGTTGCGGTTCACCAGCTCGTAGTAGCCGTCGCCGGTGGAGCGCAGCCGCCACTGCTGGTTGGCCGTGTTCTGGTCGGTCCACTGCTGGATACGGGTGCCGTCGGCGGTGGAGAAGGCGTTGACGTCCAGCACCTTGCCGCTGCGCACCGAGACCAGCTTGTAGTAGGCACTGTCGTCGACCGTCGCGGCCTGCGAGTCGTCCTGCACGAACAGGAGGTACGGCACGACGGTGGCGGGCACACCGAGCAGCAGAGCGGTGGCGGTCCTGCGACGGCGGTGACGTCCGCGGCGCCCGGCGTTGGTGGGGTTGTTCACGGGGTTGTTCCTGGGGTTGTTCATGGGGGGTGTTTCTCCTTGTGCAACCGTGGATCGGTCAGGTCAGCGCTGCATGGTGAGGACGCCCGGCCGGTACGGCAGTTGGTCGTAGGGGCCGCCCGCGGTGGGGGACTTGCCCTGGTAGAGGAACTGCAGGTTGCAGGGGTCGATGGTCATGGTCTGGTCGGGGTCGGCGCGGATCAGGTCACCGTGGCTGATGTCGTCGGTCCAGGTGGCGCCGCTGTTGGCCTTGCCCGCGAAGGGGTTGCTTTCGCTGCCTGCCTGCGGGGTCCACGCACCGCTCAGGCTGGAGGCCGTGAACGAGCGGAAGTAGCGCCGCTCGTTCGCACCCCGAGCCTCGACGATCATGAGGTACTGGTTCTGGCCCTGGACCTTGTAGACCTGCGGCGCCTCGAAGAGGTTCTTCGCCGTGTCGCTCATGACCGTCGTGTACGACGAGCCGAAGGTGCCCGGGAAGTTCCCGATCGGCATGCTCGCGCGGTAGATCTTGCCGTTGTCACCGGCGAAGAACAGGTACATGTTCTTCTCGTCGGCGATCAGGGTCTGGTCGATCGGTCCGGTGCCGGATTCGGTGCGGGGGATGCTGCCGGTGAACAGCGGCTGCGGCGCGGACCAGCCGTTGGGGTCGGTGGGGTCGCTCGACGTGCGGTAGCTGAAGGGCGAGGCACCCCACTGGTACGCCAGCACCCAGATCTTCCTGGGCGCGAAGTAGAACAGGGTGGGCGCCACCGCGTTCTGGCTCATCCTGGTCTGGCCGGCCGCCGCCATGTCCGACCAGTTCGTGAAGGGGCGGAACGCCATCGAGCCGTACGAGGTTCCCGACGCACTCGACGCGTAGACGAGGTGCTTGCCGCCCAGCACCACGTGGGTGAAGTCCTTCACCGCGGCCCACCCGTTCGACGGCTGTGCGAGGGGACCCGTCGAGCTCCACTTGTACGTCGACGGAAGAGCGCACGTGCCGCCGCCCGTCCCGGACGGGGCGGCCCACTTCTGGTTGCCGACGGACGCGCAGGCGTACAGCTGGATCGTCGTGCCGTTCGCGGTGGCCGCGCCGACGGCATCGAGGCACAGCCCGGACTGGACACCGGTGATCGTGCCGTCGGTGTTGATGTTCCACTGCTGGTTGGCGCCGCCGTTGCAGTCCCAGACGATCACCGGGGTGCCGTTGGCGGTGCCCTTGCCCTTGGCGTCCAGACACTTGCTGCCCTGCACCTTCAGCTGCTTGGCGGCGGTGTAGGTCCAGCGCTGGTTGGTCTGCCCGCTGCAGTCCCACAGTTGGGCCCGGGTGCCGTTGGCGGTGGCGGGGCCGGGGACGTCGACACAGCGGCCGGAGGCCACGCCCTTGATCTCCCCGGTACCGTCGCTCGGCTTGCCCGGGCTGGTGCCGGAGCCGGAAGGGAGAGCGTTCATGACGGCGGTGTACGCGGGCTTGGGCTTGCCGCCGCTGTCGAACAACAGCGGGCTCTCGCCGCTGCGCCAGGAGTCGCTGTCACGGACGCCCCACACCGTGATGCCGGTGCATCGGGGCACGGACAGGCAGGTGCTGACCGTGTTCGCATAGTGGGTGGGTGAGGCCTGGGCGATGTCCAGCTCGGTGATCTGGACGTCGACGCCCAGGGCGGCGAAGCCGGCCAAGGTGGTCTTGAAGCTCGCCGGCGGGCCGCCCGCCCCGAAGTGGCTCTGGAACCCGACGCAGTCGATCGGCACGCCGCGGGACCTGAAGTCCTTGACCATGCGGTAGACGCCCTGGGTCTTGGCGTCCGACCAGTTCTCGATGTTGTAGTCGTTGTAGCAGAGCTTGGCCGAGGAATCGGCCGCACGGGCGGTGCGGAACGCTTCCTCGACGAAGCCGTTGCCCAGCACCTGCTGGAAGACCGAGTCGCGGAGCCTGCCGCTGCCGCCGTCGGCGAACGCCTCGTTGACCACGTCCCAGGCATAGATCTTGCCCTTGTAGTGGGTCATCTCGGTGGTGATGTGGTGGTTCATCACGCCGCGCAGTGTGCCCGCGTCGCGGATGGCGCCGACCCAGGAGGGGAGCTGCGAGTGCCAGACCGTGGTGTGGCCGCGCAGGCGCTGGCCGCGTGCCAGGGCGTGATCGACGATCCGGTCGGCGGGGCCGAAGTCGAAATGGCCGCGGGACGGTTCGATGGCGTCCCACTTCATCTCGTTCTCCGGGGTGACCATGTTGAACTCCCGGTCCGCGATCGCGGTGTACGCGGAGTCGCCGAGCCTGCCGGCGGCCACGGCCGTGCCGAAGTACCTGCCCGAAGGGGCAGCCTGGGTGCCCAGGCCCGCGGCTCCGGCGGAGCCGGGGAGGAGCGTCACAACGCCGGCCACCAGCGCCGTGGCCGACAGTCCTGTCGCCCATGTCCGGCGTCGCCGGCGGAGCCGGTGCAGGCCCTTCGCCCTGGGTTCTTGGGTGTGTTGCGTCATGTGAGGGGCTTTCTTCAGGGGATACGTCAGTGGGGGAACACCCCTGAAGTGGAGGCTGCCGAGCTCGCGGTCTCGTAACAGAAAAGTCGCGCCGTCCGCAGGATTGCCCCGTGACGCATCTCGCAGGCGGAAAGCGTTATGCCGGACGCCGTGGCCTGGTCGCGCCCGTGGAAGAGGGGCGGTGCTCAGACCCCGGGGCCGCGCACGATGAAGGAAGCCTGGCCGGCGAAGGCCCGCGTGCCGTCGGAGCCGTCGAGCCAGATGCCGCCGTCGCGGTGGCGGAGGACCGATCCCGGATAGTTGTGCGCGTGCAGGGTCACGGACCCGGCGACCGCCCCGGGACGGGGGCAGAAGGTGGCGTCTTCACGGAACAGTGCGCTGCCGTCGTCGGTGCTCAGCCGCAGCCGGAGGTAGTGGTGGCGAAGATACCGGCCGTCCGCGGCGCGGAAGGTGACGCACCGCGTGTCGGCCAGTCCCCCGACGACCGTGAAGGTGACCCGCTGACGTGCCGGTGCGCCGCTGGACGCGGCGACGCTGCCGAGCGCCGCGAAGTCGCCCGTGTACGTGACGAACAGGCCGGGACTGTCCGCGGACTCCAGCGACTGCGCGCCCAGCGGAACGGTGCCCGCGATGGCGGACGGGCTGACCGAGGGCGGGCTCACCGGGGACGGGCTCACCGGGGACGGACTCGCCGAGGACGGTCCGGCCGACGTGGTGGTGCGCGAGGGAAGCGGCGTGGGAGTGCCGACCGCGGGCGCGGCGGTGGCGCCGGGCACCCGAGGCGCCGGTTCGGGCCAGGTCGCGTAGGTGGCGGTCCCGGCGATGAGCACCGCGCCGGTGGCGAGGCTCACCAGCGGATGAGCGGTCACGGCCTGGAGTTTGCCGGTCAGAGCGCCGTGGAGACCGCTTCCCCCCGTCGCCGTGCCGACGGCGACGGGGGCCGCGGCCAGCCCGGCAGCGCTCGCTGCCGTACCCGACAGCAAGCCCTTGGCGGCCAGCGCGGCGATCAGTGCGGCCGGGACGGCCAGCGTCGTGAGGCTGAGGGGCAGCAGTTCGGCCGGAACCCGTTCCGTCGACGTCGCCACGCAGACCGGGCAGTCACGGGTGTGCCGCGCGATCCGCTTGCGCCACACCGACGCATGGTCACCGTCCCAGCCGACGACTGTCCCCTCCAGCTGCGGACAGCGCGGGGCGGCCTCCAGCGCGGCGACGATCGTCCGGCACAGTTCCAGCTGCTCGCGCATGCGTTGCAGGCGCACTCCGACGTGCGCGACCGTGAGGCCCGTCGCGGCGGCGATGTCCTCCCGGCTGAGCAGGCCGGCGCATTCCTGCCACCACAGCGACAGCAGCACCCGGTGGTCCGGGTCGAGCCACCGGCCGGCTTCGACGACCCGGCGCCGCTCGTCCGACACGTGCAGCCGCAGGATCGTCACGTCCACGGGCTCGGCGGCGGCGTCCGGTATCCGGCGTGCCTCGTCGATGACCGTGGTCCGGTCGGCGAAGGCGCGTTGTCGGTGCCAGTGGGAATTGATCTGGCGGAGCGTGATCGACACCAGCCAGGACCGGAAGCTCTCCGGTACACGCAGGGAAGGCAGGTCGCGCACCACGCGCAGCAGGGTTTCCTGGACGACGTCGTCGACATCGGCATGTCCGCTCAGCGCTCGCCCGACGACGTTGTAGACCAACGGCAGGTACGCGGCGATCAGCTCCTCGCGCGCCCGATCGTCACCGGCCTGCGCCGCGACGACCAGCCCCGCGTGGTCTGCGTCCTTGAGCCCCATTCCCACCTTCTTCAGGGGAGCGATCCGCCGAGTACGGGCGGCACACCCTAGCCTCGACGAAGGCATACGGCCAAAGCCTGCGCCTCGGGCGGACGGTCTGGCCCGTGAGCACCCGACTGATGCGCGGACGACCCCCCAGCGGCCCACACGGTGTGGCGGGACCGCAGGCTTGGCAGAGTCCGCCCCGAGATCCGTGGGCGCGCGCTCGCCCGCTTGGGGCGCGGGAACGAGGGTGCCTGCCGCTGCTGCACCAGGCAGAAGACGTGTTCGGCCGGCTGACGAACATCGCGCCGGCATGATCATGAAGTACGCCACCGACTTCAGCTGCGCCGGCGGACACGCCCAGCTCCCCGCCGGCAGGGACGCGACCCGATGCAGCACGGTGTCCGTCCCGGCTGACTGCCGCTCCTCGCTGTCCACCTCGCATCGCACGGCGATCTCGGCCTCGTTGTGCACCTCGTGTGACTGGGCCGGGCAGCGGATCGGCTCCCCGAGGCCTGATCACGATGGACGGTGGCTTGAAGAAGAGCCGGGGGAGGGGGGCGGTCGGCTGTCCCGGCTCAACTCGGCGATGTGATCGGCGTGGTTGCGGCCGACTGCCACGATCTTCCCAGGGCTGACCGGGGCGAGCAGCCGTACGTCGTGCAGCGGCTCGCGGCGGCCGGCGACCTCCGCGGCTCCCCTCACCGGATCGGCGCTCCGCACCTCCAGGACGTCGTCCCCGTCCTCGGCCGGCACTGACCTGCGCGCGCCCGGATCAGCCAAGCGATCAAGCCAATATGTGCTTCGAAATCGGACAACGGTTTTGGCTTGAAGGGTGTCGATTGAAGGATCGTAAATTCTTCCCTTTCGGACATACGGGGCTTCCCTATGGCCTGAGAAGTGCCAATCTCAAGCCTTGATTCCCGGCTTCTCGCGCCTGACGCACGTTACGATCGCCGCTTCGAATGAGGTCAACACCTCGATGACCAGGGGGGAAATGAATTCTGTCGTAGCCCGAATACTGGGCGCCAAGGCTGTAAAGGGTGCTGCCGTCGCGGCTCTGTCGGTTGCGGCCATCGGTCTGGCCGCTCCGACGTCGAGTGCGTACAACGAATCGACCTGGTACGGCGGTTGCCGGGGGTACTGGTACACGACGGCCGGTCACGGCTACTGCTACAACGCGCAGAGCCCGAGTGCGTCTCCCGAGACGTTCCTGATCACCTACGACTGCAACTACGAGCTGGACAAGCAGCGGTTCAAGCACGTGGACGACGGGTTCGTGGGGACGTTCGACACCTATGAGTGCACGTTCAAGATCAACAGCACTCATGTCAACTCGTAGCTGAGGAACGCTACGGTGGGTCCGCTGTGCAAGCGGACCCACCGTTCATTTCGGAGAGTAACTGTCTATGGCGTCTGTTCCTGTTGCCCGATTGACGGCCCTCACGCAGGGATATGGCGGTCGAAGCATCATTGAGGATCTCACCCTGTCCATCCAGCCGGGTGTCACAGGTCTGCTGGGCCCTAACGGCGCCGGCAAAACCACGCTGTTCCGTACCCTCGCCACGATCGTGCCACCGCGAAGCGGGGACCTGGAGCTGTTTGGACAGCCCGTCACAAGCGAACGGGATGCCCGGCAAGTTCGTCGCCGGATTGGCTACCTACCCCAGGACTTCGGCTACTACCCGGCGTTCTCCATTACCGACTTCGTCCGCTATTGCGCCTGGCTGCGCGAGGTTCCCTCCAAGGAGGCCGGGCCGGCGACCGGGCAGGCGCTGGCCGCGGTCGGGCTGGCCGACCGGGCCCGCGACCGTATGAAGTCCCTGTCCGGCGGCATGCTCCGTCGAGCGGGCATCGCTGCGGCGATCGTCGGCTCGCCTTCCCTGCTTCTGCTCGACGAGCCCACGGTTGGACTTGACCCTGCACAGCGCCTCGACTTCCGCAACCTCATCCGCTCCCTCGCCCGCTCAGGGACGGCCGTCGTGCTCAGCACCCATCTCGTAGAGGACGTGGGCGCTGCCTGTGACACCGTCCTGGTGCTGAACCAGGGGCAAGTGGTCCACAGCGGTACGCCACAACAACTGGCGGAACTGTCCACGCCCACGGCCCCGGGAGACAGTCCGCTGGAGCGCGGCTACATGACTGTTCTGGGCAGCCGTCGGCCGACCGAGGAAACGGCATGCTGAAGACCTACCGCATCGAGCTGCGACGTTCCCCCCTGCTCACCGCCTTTCCCGTGATGATCATCGTGGATCTGGCGGTGCTTTTCGGGCGCTCTCAGTACTGGATAGGTGTCTGGCCCGAGGCCAGCGTGGCGGCGCAGATCGTCACACTCTTCCTGGGTCCGGTGCTCGCCGGAGTCTCCGCATGGCAGGCGGGACGCTCCTCCCGGTCGGGGATGCCCGAGTTCCTGCTCGCGGCCGCCCGGCCCGGCTGGCGGATCGAGGCCGCAAGGCTGGCCGCCACTCTCACACTCGGATTCCTCGCGTACGGGATCGGGTGCCTCACCGCGGCGGCCGTTTCGCTCAAGGATGCGGGGCCGGGCTTCCTGTGGCCTTCGTACCTGCTGCTGGGTGCCGCGACTCTCACCATCTTCGCGTCGGTCGGGCACCTGGCCGGACGCTGGTGGCCCTCGCCTGGATTCACACCCGTTGTCTGCGCGCTGGGCTGCTTCATCAGCATGCTCGGCCTGCCGTTCAAGTTCAACGTCCTCGCAGGTCCCCCGGACACTCACGTGAGCCTGCCGCCACTCGCCGTTCGCCTGCTCCTGGCCCTCGCTCTCGCCACGCTGGCCGTGACGGCACCACCGCGAACGAGCAAGGCCGACCGCCAGATGCCCCGCTGGGAGCTGCCACGACACACCAGCGTTGTCGCCGTCGGTTCGGTGCTCTGCTGCCTGCTCGCACTGGCCTTCGCCCCGTTTGCCGGCGAACTGCGCGTGGAACGATCGGCGTCGGCGACCGAACCGCTGTGTGACCGCGCCGACGAGAGTGCCCCACGGGTCTGCGTGTGGCCCGAGCACCGGAAGTACTTGCCGGAGTTGACTGATATGGCTCAGCGCCTCGACCGACCCACGCAGCCGTGGGTCAAGGCACCGAGCGAGTTCTACGAGGTCGGATTGCGGCGAGGGCGATTGGGAGATCGAGGATTCGACATAGCCGAAGGGCACGTTCGCACCGCGGCGATCGCCATGGCCGACCAGGTGTTCACAACGTCGCTCGGCCGCTGCGTTCCTCCTCTCAAGGAGCGCCGGGCATGGCAGGCCATCGACAACATTCACATGTGGCTGGAGTACCAGGCCATGGGGCAGGATCCGGCCACCGCCGACGACGGACTGCACCTTACCGGGGTCACCGCCGCTCAGCATGACGCGGCCGAGGCGGCACGGATGACACCGGCCGGGCAGCAGAAATGGATAGCCCAGGAGCGCAACCATCTTGGTGAGAACCGCTGGTGCAAGCCTGATGAATGGCACTGACCTTGTCCGCTACGGGAGAGTCCACCGGGCTGGAACCATCCTCGCCGGAGTCGTGGTGGTCGCTCTCCTGTCGGCGTTCTTCGGTGGCAGCCGCATCGCACTGCCGTCCATCGGCAGCGCGAGTCTCTCCACAAGCGTGCCCTACCGACAGGAGCTTCCGCTCCTCTCGGCCGTGTTCCTCACGGCAGCCTTCGGGGGAGCGATGTCTGCCCAGGAGGAGACCGGCGCGCGCACCATGCACCGTCTCCACAGCGTGTACTGCGTCGCACTGACGCTGACTGCCTGCGCTCTCTCCTTCGGCACCGAGGCTCTCTCCGCCGGACCGGAGCGTGGGGTCGTCTTCGTTCGCTCCCTGCTGATCTGGCTCGGCCTTGCCTTGCTGTCCATCAGGCTCCTCGGGCAGCAACTCGGCTGGGTCCTCCCCATGGCCTCGGCCTTCCTTCTGATCTGGTACCCCCTCAACTGGTGGGACTGGACGGCAAATCCAGCCACCGATCTCTTCAGCTGGGTTCTTGCCGCGACCGCGCTCGCCGTGGGAGTCGTGGCGACCGCTGCGACCCCCTGGCGTAGGCGGGTTTTCCTCCTCAGAAGGAGATGATCGGACACGACGCCGCGGCGGATGGTGCGCCTTGTCGGGCGCTCCTGCGCTGTCGTGGTCGACGGACAGGACGTGAACGAGCACGTTGCCGGCCGCGGCTTCCTTGGTCAGTCTTCGTCGGGTACGGCCTCGGCCCCGTTTCGGCCCTGCATGCGGAGGTAGATCGGGTTGGCGGCGGCGGTGGCCTCCGCCAGGGTGTCCGCCTCGGTGGCCCTTCCCTCGGAGCGGAGACAGAGGACGACATCGTGGGTGACGGCCGCCTCGTTCCATTCGTATGAGCCGGACCGGTAGACGGCGAGGGCCGCCTCGAGGTCGGCGTGTGCCTCCGCGTACCGGCCGAGTTCCCGGTAGGCGACTCCGCGGAGATGCAGTGCCATGGAGCCGGCATAGGCGTCTCCCGCGCGCTCGGTCACTTCGACCGCGTAGGTGAGCGGTGCGAGCGCGGCTTCGGGCCGGCCCGCCTTGAGATGGAGCCATCCGATGTCCCGCTGAGTGTGGGCCTGCCACATCTCGTCGCCGAGCTGCTCGAAGACGCCCAGGGCGATGTCCGCCGTGTGGGCGGCCTCGTCGAGGCGTCCCATTCCGGCCAGGACGCGGATGCGTGCGTTGGTGACACGCCCCACCCAGTGGCGCTCGCCCATGGGTCCGAAGATCTCCTCGGCACGGTCGTAGCGCTCAAGGGCCTCTTCCCGGCGTCCGAGGAGGCGGTAGATCTTTCCGAGCGCGTAGAGACCGGCCCCTTCCCACCGGCGGTCGTTGAGCGCCCGGAAGTCACGGACGGCGGACTCCAGCAGGGGTGCCGCTTCCTCCGGTCGGCGCAGGTATCCGAGCGTCTCCGCCAACGTCCGCCGCAGCCGTGCCTGGGCTCTCAGGTCACCGGCGCGTTCGGCCAGTTGCAGCGCCTCGCGCTGGCTCCGCTCCGCCGACTCGGGCCTGCCCCGCCATCTCTGGAACTCGCCGAGCTTCTCCAGCGAGTTCAGGACGTGCCACGCGTCGTCGGCCGCGCGCAGGCCGTCCGTCGCTGTGGTCATGTGCTCCAGGGCCTGCCGGTAGTCGCTCTTCGCGGCGTACGCGCGGGCGACGACCATCTCGTCCCGGGCTCTCCCGACAGGGCCGGCACCGTCGTCCGGTTCGGTACGAAGGAGCAGGGCCAGGGCTGTGTCCGGTGTGCCTTCCGTCACGGCCGCTGAAGCGCGGGCGCGCCGGAGACCGGCGAGCACGCGGGGCCGGGTTTCGGAGGGAGCCGCGAACAGCCAGTCGGCCGAGCCGGTGCGAAGGCTGATGTCGTCGAGGAAGTAGGACAGCGCCTCCCCGATCTCGGCCGCTTCGGCGGCCATGCCGATGTTCTTGGCGTGCCCGATGATCCAGAGCAGCCGATCCTGTTCGGCGGACACCCAGCCGGCGGCCGACTCCTGGCTCAGTTCGCCGATCCTCGCCGCGGACACCTCCGCGCCGAGTTCCGGCGCACGCCGCGCGGCCAGGCCGACGACGGCGTCACGATATGCCTTCACCAGGCGGGTCTCGTGCCGGTGCCGTTCCTCCGGGGGCAGTTGCTCGTACTGCTCGACCGCGAAGACCCGGACCAGATCATGGACGCGATAGCCGGTGCTCGTCTCGTCGCCGCCGTCCACCTCCATCAGGCTGACCTCGATCAGCTCGTCCGGTGCCGCGAACGCCGACCCACGGGCGGCGGCGACGTGCGCGAAGTGCCAGTCCGTGACCCTTCCCACCGGCAGCAGAGCGATCATTCCGAATGCCGCTCGCGTGGACTCCTCGAGGTCTCGGTAGGTGAGCATGAGGCACGCGTGCAGACTCTCGTTCTCGAAGACGAGTTCCCCCAGTCGCTGCCTCTCGTCCTCCAGCCGGGCCTGCATACGGCGCAGGCTCAGATCGGGCCTCTGGTCCAGCTTCGAACCGACGATGCGCAGGGCCAGGGGAAGCCTGTCGCAGAACCGGATGATCTGCAGGGCGGCCGCGGGGTCGGTGGCGACACGCTCGCGGCCGGCGTAATGGGCCAGCACGTCCAGGGCTTCGCCCTCGTCCGGAAGCGACACCGGCAGCGGCGCGCGCCGGGTGACACCTGCGGAGAGCGGCTTCCGGCTGGTGATCAGGACCGTGCATCCCGCGCCCACGGGCAGGAGCGGGCGCACCTGCTCGGTGCCGTGGGCGTTGTCGAGCACGATCAACAGGCGCTGGTCGTTGGTGAGGTTGCGGAGCAGAGCGGACCGGCCGTCGACGTCGGCGGGAAGGTCGGCGCGAGCGGTACCGAGGCTCTCCAGGAGGAACTCCAGCGCCTCTTCGCTCGACTTGGGGGTGTCGCTGTTTCCCTTGAGGTTGATGTAGAGCTGACCATCGGGATAGGCGTCGTGTGCCCGGTGTGCTGCGGTGAGGGCGAGGGTGGTCTTCCCCACGCCCGCCGCCCCGTGGACGACGACGATCTTCGCCTCGCTCTCCGCCACACCGGTCGGCAGGATGCCCCCGGGCGAGGCGGGCACATCCCTGAGTAAGGTGAGCAGTCCGCCGAGGAGGGCTTCGCGTCCTACCAGCGACCCCACCGGAGGCAGCTGACGCGGCCGCGTCCGCCCGGACGCCACCGTGTCCACGTGGTGCCCCCGGCGCTCCTTGACGAAGTGGTACGCCGCGAGTCCGCCGACCGCGACAGTGACACCGACAGACACGGACTTGGCCGTCATCCCGTCGCCGAGGACGTTGAAGATGAGGTCGCCGGTGGTACCCAGAGCGGCGACGCTGAAGGCGGTTCCGGCCAGCAAGATCGTGTGACGACGTGACCCGATCTGTTCCGCCACGGTCATCCCCCATGAAGTCGGCGTGGGCGCATGATGCCATGGCGGCGGACGCGTGGACCAGCCAAGTGCCGTGGAGATCAACCGGAGTTGACGGATCGGGCCCCGGTCGTCCCCGGTGACCCGAACCGGGTTGCCGCCCCTGCCGGACGGTCATCGGTCGGTCCCCCACATATCTCCCAACGGCTTCCGTCTCGCGTTCATATGCCCGCCGTCGCTGCTTCACCGGTCCGTGGAGTGGTCAGCGCCCAGTGCCGTGATTGTCATGCCCGCGGTCACGGTGGAGTGGCCGGATGTCGGCCCTTCGTGAGGGGTCGGGTGAAGGGGGCGGTGCCGTGTCTCGGCCACGGTTTCTGTTTGTCTCACGGGTGGATCTCGAAAGATGCCAGGGGCGGCACTCCGGGCCGGATGCCGCGGTGAGCTGGCGGCTCGTCGGTGCCAACAACCACGAACTCGGGCGTGGCCCCGACCTCCACCGCGACCACACGGCGTGCAGCGCCGCCGTCGGGCGGCTGCGCGCCGGGCTCGACCGCGCGGTGCCCCAGGTGACCATGGGCGCCGGCGGCGGCTCCTGGACCTGGCAGCTCGCCGTGGACGAGCGCTGCGTGGCGGTCGCCGCCCGCGAGTTCCACCGTCAGCGCGAGTGCCGCGACAGCCTCCGGCTGTTCCTGGCCGCGGCCGCCGAGGGCGAGGTCGCCGCCGACGTGACGCACACCCGCCGGCTGCGCGGCCTGCGGCTGCCCGACGCCGTCCCGGAGAACGCCTCGTGAGCACCGTGACTCCCGCCACCGCCACCGCCACCGCCGAACCCGAGCCGCCGCGTACCGGGACCGCCGCCCAGGACCCCGCCGACCGGGTCTTCCGCGTCGGCGCCCGCGGGGCCGGCGCGCTCGTCCTCGTCATCATGACCCTCGTCGGCGTCTTCCTCGCGGTCCGCGCCGCCCAGGCGCTCGGCGAGGCCGGCGGCTCCTTCGTGACCACTCCGGCCTGGGAGCCCGACTCCCGCCGCTTCGGCATCGCCGCGGTCCTGCCCGGCACCGTCCTCATCGGCCTCACCGCGATCGGCCTCGCCGTGCCGCTCGCCCTCGGCACGGCCCTCTACATCACCGAGTACGCGCCCCGCCGACTGCGCCGCACCCTGGTGAGCCTGGTCGATCTGATGGCCGCCGTGCCGAGCGTGGTCTACGGCCTGTGGGGCTTCTTCTTCCTCCAGCCCCACATCACCGGCCTGTCCCGCTGGCTCTCCACCTACCTCGGCTGGATCCCGCTCTTCACGGTGAACGGCGCCGACCCGGACGACCCGCTCGCCCCGGCCACCGTGTACACCTCCTCCACGTTCATCGCCGGGGTCGTCGTGGCGCTGATGGTCACCCCGATCGCCTGTTCCGTGATGCGCGAGGCCTTCGCCCAGGCGCCGCCCGGCGAACGCGAGGGCGCCTTCGCGCTCGGCGCGAGCCAGTGGGGCGTCATCCGCACCGTCGTCCTGCCCTTCGGCAAGGGCGGCATCATCGGCGGCACGATGCTCGGGCTCGGCCGGGCACTCGGCGAGACCATCGCCGTCGTCATGATCATCTCCCCGGTCTTCGTCTTCCAGCCGCACATCCTGGAGAACGGCGCCAACTCCGTCTCCGCCCTGATCGCCCTGCGGTACGGAGCCGCCAGCCCGTTCGGCATGTCGGCGCTCATGGCGGCGGGCCTCTCGCTCTTCCTCATGACCCTCGTCGTCAACTTCGTCGCGTCCTCCGTGGTCGCCCGCAGCCGGTCCGGAACGGGAGCCGAGGCATGACCCTGACCACCGACCAGACGACCACCGACCAGCCGGGTCCCGACGAGGCCGGCACGGTCACGCCCGACGTCGTCCCCGACGGCCCCGGCGCCCCCGCCGAGTTCCGCCGTACCACCTCGGCCCTGCACGCCCGGGACGTCTTCGCCCTGCTCGGCGCGGGCGCCGCCGCCGTCGCCCTGACCTCCGTGCTCTTCGGGCGGGTGCTGCCCTTCGACGGCGCCCTCGGCTTCACCGTCGTCACCTACCTCGCCTTCATGGCGCTGTACGCGGTGCTGATCTCCCTCGACGAGAACGGCGCCGTGATCCGCGCCCGGCTCGCCCAGACACTCGTCCACGCCCTGGCGTTCCTGCTGCTCGCCGCACTCCTCTTCATCGTCGGGTACGCCCTCTGGCGCGGCCGGGAGGCCCTGCCCCACCTGAACTTCTTCACCGAGGACATGTCCGGCACCGGGCCGCTCCAGCCGATCACCCAGGGCGGCATGCTCCACGCCATCGTCGGCACCCTCCAGCAGATCGGCATCTCCCTGCTGATCACGGTGCCGCTGGGCCTCGCCTGCGCGGTCTTCCTCAACGAGGTGCCCGGCCGGTACGCCCGCTTCGTCCGCACCATCGTGGAGGCGATGACCGCCCTGCCCTCCATCGTGGCCGGCCTGTTCATCTACGCCACCGCCATCCTCGCCCTGGGCCTCGGCAAGTCGGGCTTCGCCGCCTCCCTCGCGCTCTCGGTGATGATGCTGCCGATCATCGTCCGGGCCGCGGACGTGGTCATCCGGCTGGTGCCCGGCTCGCTCCGGGAGGCCTCGTACGCCCTGGGGGCCGGACAGTGGCGCACCGTATGGACGGTGGTGCTCCCCACCGCCCGCTCGGGCCTCACCACCGCCGTCATCCTCGGCACCGCCCGCGGCATCGGCGAGACCTCCCCGGTGCTGCTGACCTCGGGCGCCGCGACCGGCCTCAACCTCAACCCCTTCGACGGGCCGCAGACCTCGCTGCCGCTGGCCACCTTCACCCTGGTGGCCTCCCCGGAGAAGGCCATGATCGCCCGCGGCTTCGGCTGCGCCGCCCTGCTGATGGCCCTCGTCCTGCTGCTCTTCCTGCTCGCGCGGCTCATCGGTGGCCGGGGACCGGGTCAGCTGAGCAACCGTCAGCAGCGCCGCAGGGCCGCCGCCTCGCTCAAGGACCTGGAGCGCATGGGGTCGCCCGTCGACGGACCCGAGCCCGAGCCCGCTGCCGCCCCGTCGCCCCCGGCCGGCTGACCGTCCGCCGTACGACCACCCCCGCACCACCCGCACCACCCGCCACCGATCAGGAGAACCCGATGTCCGGACGCCCACCGGCATTCCCCGCGAGCGTGCTGCGGCGCACCCTGGCCGCGCTCGTCACCGCCCTCGCCCTCGTGGTGCCCGTCGCTCCGCCCGCCGCCGCCGAGAGCTACGTACCGGTCTCCGGGGCCGGTTCCACCTGGAGCCAGAACGCCCTCGACCAGTGGCGGGCCAACGTCAAGCAGTACGGGATGACGGTCAACTACAACGGCACCGGCTCCTCCGACGGGCGCAACCAGTTCCGCAACGGCACCGTCGACTTCGCCGTCTCGGAGATCCCGTACGGCATCAACGACTCGGGCGTCGCCGACCCGCCGCCCTCGCGGAAGTTCAGCTACATGCCGATCGTCGCGGGCGGCACCGCCTTCATGTACAACCTGCGGATCGGCGGCCGCCGGGTGACCAACCTGCGGCTCTCCGGCGAGAACGTCGCCAAGATCTTCACCGGCGCGATCACCATGTGGAACGACCCCGCGCTCAAGGCCGACAACCCGGCCCTCGCGGCGAGCCTCCCGGCCCGCCGGATCGTCCCCGTGGTCCGCTCCGACGGCTCCGGCACCACCGCCCAGCTGACCACGTGGATGAGCAGGAAGCACCCGGCGCTCTGGGACGCGTACTGCCGCCGGGCGGGCCGCAGCACCCCCTGCGGACCGACCTCCAACTTCCCCGTCGTCGGCGGCACCGGCTTCGTCGGGCAGTCCGGCTCCAACGGCGTCTCCGGCTACGTCGCCCAGGACGGCAACCAGGGCACGATCACCTACGTCGAGTACTCGTACGCCGTGTCCACCACCGGCTTCCCGGTGGCCAAGATCCTCAACGCCAAGGGCTACTACACCGAGCCCACCGCCCAGAACGTGGCGGTCTCGCTGACCGCGGCACGCATCAACCCCGACCTGACCCAGCGCCTCGACGGGGTCTACGACTCCACGGACCCGCGGACCTACCCGCTCTCCAGCTACAGCTACATGATCGTCCCGACGGCGGTGGAGTCGAACTTCAACCCGCAGAAGGGCAAGTCCCTCGGGGCGTTCGCCTACTACTTCCTGTGCCAGGGACAGCAGTCGGTGGACCGGCTCGGCTACTCGCCGCTCCCCATCAACCTGGTGCAGGCCGGTCTGACCCAGGTGCGCCGCATCCCCGGCGTGGTCGCCGAGACCATCGACATCCGCAACTGCAAGAACCCGACCTTCTCCAGCGACGGCACCAACACCCTCGCCAAGACCGCCCCCATGCCGCCCGCCTGTGACCTCAAGGGCGCCACCCAGTGCGACACCGGCACCGGCGGCAACAAGACCCCGACCCGGACGGGCGGTTCCTCCGGCGGCACCACCGGGGGAACCGGCGGAGGCGGCGGGGGGACGGGCGGCACCGGTGGCGGTACGGGCTCCGGCGGCGCGGCCACCGGGGGAGCCGGCGGAGGCACCGGGGGTACGGGCGGAGCCGGCACCTCCGGCGGGGCCGCCACCGGCTCCGGCGGCGCGGCGACCGGCGGCGCGATCGACCCCGACACCGGCCAGCCCATCGCGGCAGGCGGCGGTGCGGGCGGCGGCGACGCGGGCGGAGCGGGCGGCGGCGGTGACCTGTACGGCGTCCCCGTGACCACCGCGGCGAGCGTCGGCGGCGGACTGCAGACCACCCTCATGGTGCTCGGCGCGCTGCTTTTCGTCGCCGTCACCGTCGGCCCGCCGCTGCTGCACCGCCGGCTCGCCGCCCGCCGCACGGGGGAGGGCCCCCGATGACCGGCACCCGACCGGCTCGCAGAGCCCAACCCACCCGCCCCGGCCGGCTGCGGACCCTCCTCGGCACCCTCTGCCTGGCCCTCGTCCCCGTCGTCGCCGCCGTCGGCACCGGCCTCGACCCGGCCGCGGCACCCGCCTACGCCGCCACCGGGGAGAACGGCGAGAGCGGGGAGAACGCGGGGAACGGGGAGAGCTCGGCGGTCACCGTCTCCGGCACCGGCGAGTTCGCCGACCTGAGGATCACCGTCGGCCAGACCCGCAACCTCGTCAACCAGGTCGTCCGGATCAACTGGACCGGCGGCGCGCCCACCGTCTCCGACACCGCCTACGCCGCCAACTACCTCCAGATCATGCAGTGCTGGGGCGACGAGCGCGGACCCGGCACCGACCAGTGCCAGTTCGGCGGCTCCTCGGCGCTCGGCGCGGGTTCCGGCAACCAGGCCGCCGGCGCGTACACCAACGGCCGCCAGCTCAACTACGGCGCCCACCTCAAGGACTCCGAGAACCAGCCGCTGCCGCCGCCCAGTCCCAGCGGCATCTCGTACGCGCCCTTCCGCTCGGTCACCGGCGACGACGTCAGCCCCGGCAACTGGAACGAGTTCTTCGACGTCAACAGCACCAACGAGGTCCCCTACGCCCGCACCGACGCCCGCGGCACCGGCGAGGTGCACTTCGAGATGCAGACCGGCGTCGAGGCGCCCGGCCTCGGCTGCGGCGCCGCCGTCGAGACCCAGGGCACGGAGGGTACCGGCACCGGCACCGGCACCGTCACCGGCCGCGGCTGCTGGCTGGTGATCGTGCCGCGCGGCACGAAGGAGGTCGACGGCAGCGCGTACACCTCCCAGTCCAGCGGTCAGCTCCAGTCCTCCCCGCTCAGCCCGGCCAACTGGAAGCACCGCATCACCGTCCCCCTCGGCTTCGAACCCATCGGCAGCTACTGCCCGATCGGCGCCGAGGAACGCGGAACCCTGGGCAGCGAGATGGCCGCGGAGGCCGTCACCCGCTGGCAGCCCGCCCTCTGCCGGACCGGCGACCAGGCGATCTACGGCTACGCCCAGGTCCCCGACGAGACCGCCCGCGTCAAGCTGCTCTCGGGCACGCCCGGCCTGGTCTTCGTCGGCCGCGCCGCGCCCGCCCCCGCTTCCGACTCCGGCCGCATCCCCGTCTACGCCCCGGTGGCGCTCTCCGGCATCACCATCGGCTACTCCGTGGAGAGCCAGGCGTCCTTCGGCGCCTCCGACGAGGTCCGGCGGCGCAACGGCACCCGGATGACGACCCTGCGGCTCACCCCGCGCCTGGTCGCCAAGCTGCTGACGGAGTCGTACCGCGACGGCGTCTCCCGCTTCGCCGAGAGCGTCGCGGGCAACCCCGAGAACCTCGGCCGCGACCCGGAGTTCATCCGTCACAACCCCGAGTACGCCGACCTGGACTTCGGCGGCAAGCTCGGCGACGCCCTCGTCCCGCAGCCGCTCGCCGACACCACCCGGCAGCTGTGGGAGTGGGTGGCCCAGGACCCGGCCGCCGCCGAGTTCCTCAAGGGCACGCCCGACGACGAGGGCGCCCACGGCGACCCCGGCAACTCCGGCATGAAGGTCAACCCGCACTACAAGGACCTCGCGACGCCCCTCGACTCCTTCCCCAAGAGCGACCCGTACTGCCAGGCCTTCGACGACCGGCCGGAGCACCCGCTCTGCATCCAGGACAAGAAGCCGTACGCCACCGACATGCACGCCGCGGCGCGCGCGGCCGGCCGCGGCGACACCCTGGCCCGTACCTCCTGGGACGCGACGGCGACCCCGCCCGCGTACAAGAAGGACCCGCCGCAGCCGGCCGGCCAGCGGGCCGTGCTCGCCGTGACGGACACCGCGACCGCCGAGCGGTACGGCCTGATGCGGGCCGAACTCCTCAACGCGGCGGGCCGGTTCACCGCCCCCGACACGGCGTCCCTGACGGCCGCGGCGAAGGCCCGCAAGCCGGGCCCGAACGGGGTGAGCGTCCCCGACCCGGGTACCAAGGACCCCGCCGCGTACCCGCTGACCGTCCTCACCTACGCCGCCACCGTCCCGGCCGACCTCACCGCGGCCGAAGGACGCGACTACGGAACCCTGCTGACGTACGCCGCCGGCGCCGGGCAGACCCCGGGCGTCGCCGCCGGCAGCCTCCCGCACGGCTACGCGCCGCTGCCCGAGGCGCTGCGGGAGCAGACCCGCGCGGCCGCGCGCCAGGTGACGACGCAGGCGGGAGTGAAACCGACGGCCACTCCCACTCCCACTCCCACCCCCACCCCGACGCCCGCACCGTCACCCGGGGGCACGTCCACCGGCGGGTCCGACAGCGCAGTGACGACGGGCGGGGGCGGAGCGGGCGCGGACTCCGGCGGTACGGGTTCGGGCGGTACGGACTCCGGCGGTACGGGCTCCGCGGGCCAGGGCGGCAACGCGACCACGCCCGCGAGCCCCGGCCCCAGCCGGTCCGCCGCTCCCGCCGCGACCGCGAAGCCCGCCCCGGGACCGCGGACCGTCTCGGCCCTGGGCTCCCCGACGCCCGCCTGGGAGGTCGGTGCCGTCCGGAACGCCCTGCTCGTCTGTCTGATCGTCGGCGCGCTCGCCGCCTTCGCGGGCCCCGCGCTGCCGAGATACCTGCCGCGCCTCGTGGCCGCCGTACGCGAGCTGAGAGGGAGGTGATGCCCGAGAACGTCTGATTCGTCCGCGCCAACGGAAGTCCTGCACACGCGCCCCGGACACCACCCGGAGCGCAGCCTAGCTGAGGAGAACCCCCAGTGAACAAGAAGAAGACCGGCCTCGCGCTCGCCGCCGCGACGCTCGCGGCCGTCACCATCGGCAGCGGCATCGCCGCCGCGGACCCGGCCGGCCCTCCGCAGTACCGCCAGCTCGCCGGTGTCGGCTCCGACACCACCCAGGACGTCATGAACGGCCTCGCCGACGCCGTCACGCTCAACGGGCAGAAGGTCATCGGCTCGTACGACGCCACGGGCTCCGCGACCATCACCACCAAGGACCCGGCGACCAACCCCAACTGCACCATCCCGCGCCCCAACGGCTCCGGCGCCGGACGCTCCGCGCTCCTCACCTCCCTCCAGGCCGGCAACGGGTGCCTCGACTTCTCCCGTTCCTCCTCCCTGAGCCTCGGCGCGGCCAGCCCGGGCCTGACGTACGTGCCGTTCGCGATCGACGGCGTCAGCTACGCCATCACCCCCGGCTCCGCCATCCCGCGCAAGCTGACCCTTGCCGACCTCAAGGCCATCTACCACTGCGACCCCAACTACGTGGGATCCGGGCCGAACTACGACCTCACGGTCTACCTGCCGCAGGCCGGCTCCGGCACCCGCTCCTTCTGGGAGTCGCAGATGGGCATCACCGACGCCGACGTCGTCGCCGGCGTCTACCCCTGCGTCAAGGACAAGAAGGGCACCGCCCCGGTCCAGGAGCACGACGGCCGCGTCCTCGACGACAGGTCGATCGTGCCCTTCTCCATCGCCCAGTACCAGGCGCAGTCCTCGCAGACCATCGCCGACCTGCGCGGCCGGGCCATCCTCGGCACCGTCGACGGCCTCTCGCCGACCGTCCTGAACAGCGGCTTCGGCGTGAAGCGCGACGTCTACAACGTCATCCCGACCAGCAAGGTCGCCACCTCGCCGTGGAGCGACGTCTTCGTCGGCCCGAACTCCGGCATCTGCAAGCAGACCGCCGTCATCAACACCTACGGCTTCGCGACCAACCCGAACTGCGGCGACACCACCAAGCAGACCCCGTGATGAGGAGCCTCCCCGTGCTGAAGAACAGAATCTCCCGGGCCCTCGCGCTGGGTGTCGCGGCCGTCACCACCGCCTTCGCGGCGGGCCTCGCCACCGCGGGCGCCGCGTACGCCGCGCCCATCGGGACCCTCGACATCGCCCCCGCCACCGGTGCCGACACCAGCGGCATCTCCTTCACCACCTCGGGCGCCTGCCCGGACACCGCCACCAACGTCCTGGTGAAGGTGGAGGGTTCCGGCTTCCCGGCCGGCGGCCTCAACGTGGTCGGCAACTCGCCGATCACCACGTACCCCAAGGCGGGCAACGGAGGCATGATCATCCCGCTGACGTCCACCATGCGCGACTACGCCTCCCAGGCGGGCTTCACCACCCTCCAGGGCCGGTACGACTTCACCGTCATCTGCCGCACGGCGTTCAACGGGACCAGCCTCGGCGACTTCACGGGCGCGATCTGGTTCACCTCGAACACCACGTACCAGGCGAACGACCCGGCCGTGAAGACGGACACCACCACCTCGCTCGCCGTCACCCCGGCCGGCCCGGCCCAGGCGGGCTCTCCGGTCACCCTGACCGCCACCGTCACCCCCTCCGGCGCCGCCGGCACCGTCCAGTTCAAGGACGGCTCCGCCGATTTCGGCACCCCGGTCACCGTCAACGGCGGCACCGCCACGCTGACCACGAGCAACCTGACGGCCGGCACCCACGCCCTCACCGCCGTGTTCACGCCGGACAGCGCCTCCTACAACGGCTCCACCTCGGCCGCCGTCTCGTACGAGATCAAGCCGGCCGCGGCGACCCAGACGAGCACGGCGCTCGCCGTCTCCCCGGCCTCCGGCACCCCGCAGTACAGCCCCGTCACCCTGACCGGCACGGTCACCCCGGCCGGCGCCGCCGGCTCGCTGAAGTTCACCGACACCGTCGGCGGCACCGCCGTCCCGCTCGGCACCGTCCCGGTCTCCGGCGGCACCGCCACGCTGACCACCTCCAGCCTGGCGGCCGGCGCGCACTCCTTCACCGCCGTCTTCGTCCCGGCCGACCCGGCCCGGTACACCGCCTCCGACTCCAACGCCATCCCGTACACCGTCGGCGCGTTCGCAGGAGTCACGGCCTCGGAGTCCATCACCACCACCGTCAACGCCGGCGCCCTCGTCATCAGCGTCGACGCCCCGCAGGTCACCCTCCCCTCGCCGGTCCTCAACGCCGACGGCGACCTGCTCACCACCGCCGGCGCCCTCAGCCCGGTGACGCTGACCGACACCCGCGCCGGCAACCCCGGCTGGACCGTGAGCGGCCAGGTCACCGACTTCAGCGACGGCGCCACCCACACCATCAACGGCCAGAACCTCGGCTGGTCCCCGAAGGTCGTCGACAAGGCGCCCGCGCAGACCGTCACCCCCGGCTCCCATGTCGCGGCGGCCCGCGGCGTGGCCCCCGGCGACGCGGGCTCCGACGGCCTGAAGGCCGCGCGCACCCTCGCCAACGGCACCGGTCTCGGCACCGCCCACATCGGCGCCGACCTGGCCCTCAGCGTCCCGACCTCCACGCAGGCCGGCACGTACACCACCACGCTCACCCTCACCGCCATCTGATCCAGGCGTGAGCTCCGGGGCGGAGCCGCGCCGCGGTTCCGCCCCGCCCCTGACCTCTGGAGACCCGTCATGACCGCTCACCTCCGCCCCGCCCGCCGGACCGGCGCGCTCGGCCTGCTTTTGCTGCTGCTCCCGGCCCTGCTCCTCGTACTCCTGCCGGGTACGGCCACGGCCGCCGTGCCCGCCGTGCCCGCCGAGGACAGGAAGAACGACAAGAAGCAGGCCACGAAGGCCGTCTTCGGCGTCCAGCCCTCCGGCCCGAAGAAGCCCGACCAGCGGCCCCACTTCTCGTACGGAGTCACCGGCGGCGCCGGCCTCCGCGACCAGATCGCCCTGCTGAACTACGGCTCCGAGCCGCTGACCCTCGCCGTCTACGCGAGCGACGCCGTCAACACCGTCGACGGCGGCTTCGACCTGCTCCCCGCCGGTGCGAAGCCGACCGACGCCGGAAGCTGGATCAAGCTCGCGAAGAACAAGGTGACCGTGCCGCCCAAGGGCCGGGTCATCGTCCCGTTCACGCTGGCCGTGCCGCGCGACGTCACCCCCGGCGACCACACCGGAGGCATCGTCGCCTCGCTCTCCGGCACCGGCAAGGACGCGCAGGGCAACCAGGTCCGGCTCGACCAGCGCGTCGGAGCCCGCGTCTATCTGCGGGTGGCGGGCACCGTCCACCCGGAGCTGACCGTGGACGACGTCCACGCCGAGTACCACGGCAGCCTCAACCCCTTCGCCGCCGGCACGGCCACGGTCACCTACACCGTTCGCAACACCGGGAACATGCGCCTCGGCGCCCGCCAGGCCGTCCGCGTCAACGGCCTCTTCGACTCCTCGGTCACCGCCACCGGCGCCCGCGACCTCGGCGAACTGCTCCCCGGCAGCGCCCTGACCGTCACCGCCGAGGCCGAGGGGATCGCGCCGCTCTTCCACGCCTCCGCCGTCGTCTCCGTACAGCCGGTGGTGACCCGGGACGGCGTCGACCCCAAGCTGCCCTCGCTGACCCGCTCGGTGGGGCTGTGGACCGTGCCGTGGACGGCGCTCGGCCTGCTCCTGCTGCTGATCGCGGGCGTGGTGTGGCGGTGGCGGTCGCGGCGGAAGCGGCGCGGGCGGCCCGAGACGGCCGTGTCCCCGAAGAAGTCCGCCGAGAACCCCGAGGCGCCCGACACTCCCGACAAGGAGCTCATCGTGCAGTTCACCCGCTTCACCCGCCTCTCGGGGCGGGCCGCGACCGGCGTGGCCCTCGCCGTGGCCGCGTCCCTCGCCGGCGTCGGCCTCCTCACCGTGCCGACCGCCACGGCCGCCCCGCTGGGCACCGCCCGGATCACCCCGGGCGAGGGCGCCGACGACACCAGCATCGCCCTGACCACCTCGGGCGCCTGCCCGGCGCCCGCCACCCACGTCATCGTGACGGTCACCGGCAAGGGCTTCCCGGCCGAGGGCAAGAACGTCGTCGGCAACGCGCCCCTCACCACCTACGGGCAGGACCCCGCCGGCACCGGCTTCGTCGTGCCGCTGACCATGACCATGCGGGACTACGCCAACGAGGCCGGGTTCACCACCCTTGAAGGCAGGTACGACCTGACGGTGATCTGCCGGAAGGCCTTCGGCACCCAGACGTACGGGGAGTTCACCGGCTCCCTCTGGTTCACCTCCGGCACCGTCTACCGGACCACCGACCCGGCGGGCCCGCACCCGACCGGCACCCCGACGGGCACCCCGACCGGCACGCCCACGTCCACGGCGACCCCCACCGGTACGGCCACCCCGACGCCGACCGACACCTCCTCGCCGTCGACGAGCGCGACTCCGACCCCGACCGCCACCGACTCCGCGACCGCGACCGCGACCGCGACCGGGGGCGACACGGTCGGCGTCTCCACCAGCATCCGGCCCACCACGGGCACCCCCTCGGCCACCGACCCCGGCACCGGCTCCTCCGGCGCGGGTGGCACGACCGGCGGCGGCACCACCGGCACCACCGGCACCACCGGCACCACCGGCGGCCACGGAGGCGGCGGACTGGCCCACACCGGCGCCGACCCGCTGCTGCTCGGGCTGCTCGCGGCCGCCCTCGTGGCCGCCGGCACCTTCGCCGTCCGCTGGGCCCGCCGCCGCGGACTGATCACCTTCGGCACCCGATGACAGCCACCCTCACCCCCGTGGACGTGCGTCCCGCCCCCGCCGCCGGGCGGGCCCCCCGCTCCAGCCGGCTGTGGACCGTCGGCGGCGCCCTGGCGATCCTGGGCGCGCTGCTGCTCGGCTTCGTCGCCGAGGTCGGCCCGCTCGGTGAGCTCCGCCAGGAGCGGGACCGCCGCGTCGGCTACGCCGATCTGCGCGGCACGCTGGCCGGCGCCACCACGCCGGTCGGCCCGTCCATCGAACCGGGCACCCCCGTCGCGCTCCTGACGATCCCCCAGCTCGGGGTGAGGGAGGTGATCCGGGAGGGCAGTTCCGCCGAGGTGCTCGCCGCCGGTCCCGGGCACCGCCGCGACACGGTGCTGCCCGGTCAGCCCGGCAACAGCATCGTCATGGGCCGCCGGGCGGGGTACGGGGGGCCGTTCCGGAACCTGGAGAGCCTGCAGCCCGGCGAGTCGATCGGGGTCACCACCGGCCAGGGCGAGCACACCTACCGGGTGACCGGGGTCCGGAGGGCGGGCGACCCCCGGCCGCCCGCCCTCCAGGCCGGGACGGGCCGGCTGACGCTGATGACCGCGACCGGCTCCCCGTACCGCCCGGACGGGGTCCTCCTGGTCGACGCGGAGCTGATCTCCCCGCCCCAGCCGGGAGCCGTCCCCGCCTTCCGCTTCGGCCGGGTCCCGGCCGACGAACTCCCGCTCGCGGGCCAGTCCTCGGCCTGGATCCCACTGGTGCTGTGGGCGCAGGCGCTGCTCCTCGCGGCGGCGGTGCTGGTCTGGGCGCGGTCGCGGGTGCCCCGCGCGCACGTCTGGCTGGTCGGCTTCCCCGTCCTCGTCGCGCTCGGCCTCACGGCCGGCGACCGGGCGGTGCTCCTCCTTCCCAACCTCCTGTAAGGACAAAGGACAGTCGTGGCTTCCCATCTGGACGCACGTTCCCTCTCCGCCTGGTTCGGGCCCCGCAAGGTCCTCAACCGGGTCTCGCTGAGCATGCCCGCGGGCCTGGTCACCGCGCTCATCGGGCCCTCCGGCTGCGGCAAGTCGACCTTCCTGCGCATCCTCAACCGGATGCACGAACTGATCCCGGGCGCCGAGCTCGCGGGCGAGGTGCTCCTGGACGGTGACGACATCTACGCGCGCGGGCGGCGGCTCACCGAGGCCCGCCGTGACATCGGCATGGTCTTCCAGAAGCCGAACCCCTTCCCGGCGATGTCGGTGTACGACAACGTCACGGCGGGTCTGAAGCTGACCGGCGTCCGGGTCTCCGCCGGCGACCGGGACCTGCTCGTGGAGGAGTGCCTGACCCGGGCCGGGCTGTGGAAGGAGGTCCGCGACCGGCTGCGCCAGCCGGGCGGCGCGCTCTCCGGCGGCCAGCAGCAGCGGCTGTGCATCGCCCGTTCGCTGGCCGTCCGGCCGCGGATCCTGCTGATGGACGAACCGTGCTCGGCGCTCGACCCCACGTCGACCCGGCGGATCGAGGAGACGATCCGGGAACTCGCGGACGAGGTCACCATCGTGATCGTCACCCACAACATGCAGCAGGCGGCCCGGGTCTCCGACCAGTGCGCCTTCTTCCTCGCGGAGCAGGCCACCCCGGGCGTGATCGTCGAACACGGCCCCACGGACGCGATGTTCTCGAGCCCGCGGGACCGGCGCACCGCGGACTACGTGGAGGGCCGCTTCGGCTGAGCGGCGGTGTGCGGCGGTGTGCGGCGGGCGGCGGATCAGGACGGTCCGAGAAGGGCGTCCAGGGCGGCGTGAAGGGTGTCGGCGCCGGTGAAGTGCAGGCCCGTGATGCCCACGGCCTCGGCCCCGGCGACGTTCGCGGCCTTGTCGTCGACGAAGACGGCGGCGTCCGGGGAACAGCCCACGAGTTCGAGCGCCCGCGTGAACGCGGCCGGGGCGGGCTTCGTGGCGCCCAGCATGCAGGAGAAGAGCAGGGGCTCGAAGCGGGCGGCGATCTGGGGGAGCACGTCGGGGAGCGCTTCGAGGAGCAGGGCGTCGTTGTTGGTGAGCAGGGCCGTACGCAGCGGGTGGAGGCGGTCCACCAGGGCGAGGACCCGGTCGTCGGGCTCGAAGGCGCTGCACCAGAGCTCGTGGAGCGCCGCGGGGCCGCCCGCGTAGCCGAGCTCCCGCTCCAGCGTGGCGTGGATCTCCGTGGCCGAGGCGAGGCCGCGGTCCCAGCGGGCGACGAGCCCGGACTCGTACAGCGCCTGCCGCAGCTCGCCGGCGCCCAGGCCGCAGGCCTCACCCAGCGCGGCCAGCCGCCGCTCCGGGTGGAACCGGCAGACCACGTCCCCCAGGTCGAAGAAGATCACCTCTGGTCGCATGACGCCGACGATAGCCGGACACTTCTCAGGACGTCGGCGTGTCGAGCAGCGCCGTGAAGGTGATCGCCGTGAGGACGCCCGTCAGGAGCAGGACCGGCCGCCGGGGCGGATGAGCCCGCGTCTCATTCCCTCATCCGCCCCGCCGTCACATGCCCAGTACTGCCCAGTACTGCCTAGTACGTCAGGATGCCCGGGTCCGTCGTGCCCGCCGCACCCGTCTCCACATGGCCCGCCAGGCGGCGGAGGTAGTCCGCCGTCGCCGAGGACGTGATGCTGACGTCGTACCAGCGGGCGGAGGCGGACAGCGGGACGGTGTGGGTGACCGTCGCGCCCTTCGGGACGGACAGGGTCGCCGGCGTGCCGCCGTAGGTGTTGGTGACGGTCACCGTGGCCGTGCTGCCCGGGTTCGTGAACGTCAGGTCCAGGGCGCCCGTCGCCGCGTTGTGGCGGGCCCGTACCTCCGGGACCGCCGTCTTGCCGGGGGAGCGGAAGCGGCGCAGGAAGCCGTTCGGGCCGTGGACGGTGAGGTCGGTGAGGCCGCTGCTGTACTTGGTGTTCCAGGTGTCGGCGATCGACTTGTCCGCCTCCGCCGTGTACGTCCACGGCACGTCCGTACGGTTCGCCGAGGTCACGTAGAACTGCGCGCCCGCCGCCGGGCCGCCGCTGAAGGTGAGGGTGAAGGTGCCGGCCGTGGTGTCGGCGGCGCCGTCGACGTACGGGGCGTACTTCAGCGGGCGGGTGGGCTTGCTGCCCGGCTCCTGGCGGGGCATGGTGCCGACGGCCGGGGCGGTGGCCAGGAAGTCGGGGTGGCGGTTCTTGTCCGGCGGGTAGTAGCCGGCGGTCGCCGGGAGCGGGGCGGCCTGCGTGTCCGTACGCGTGAAGTCGAACGCGGAGGTCAGGTCGCCGCAGATCGCGCGCCGCCACGGGGAGATGTTGGGCTCGCGCACGCCGAAGCGGGTCTCCATGAAGCGGATGACCGACGTGTGGTCGAAGGTCTCCGAGCAGGTGTAGCCACCGGTCGACCAGGGCGAGACGACGATCATCGGGACGCGCGGGCCGAGGCCGTAGGGCCCGGACGCGTAGCCGATCTTGCCGGGGAACCAGTCCAGGGAGGTGGCGACCGTGGACTTGCCCCAGGAGGCGTCCTTCGGGACGAACGGCGGGACCACGTGGTCGAAGAAGCCGTCGTTCTCGTCGTACGTGATGAACAGGGCGGTACGGGCCCACACGTCCGGGTTCGAGGTCAGCGCGTCGAGGACCTGCGCGATGTACCAGGCGCCGTAGTTGGCGGGCCAGTTGGCGTGCTCCGAGAAGGCCTCGGGTGCGGCGATCCAGGAGATCTGCGGCAGCCGGCCGGCCTGCACGTCGGCGCGCAGGACGTCGAAGTAGCCCTCGCCCGCCTTGGCGTCGGTGCCGGTGCGGGCCTTGTCGTAGAGCGGGTTCCCGGGCTGGGCGTTCCGGTAGTTGTTGAAGTAGAGGAGGGAGTTGTCGCCGTAGTTGCCGCGGAAGGCGTCGTTGATCCAGCCCCACGAGCCGCCCGCGTTCAGGCCGTCGCCGACGTCCTGGTAGATCTTCCAGGAGACCCCCGCCGCCTCCAGGCGCTCGGGGTAGGTGGTCCAGCCGTAGCCCGCCTCGGCGTTGTTGAGGACGGGGCCGCCGCCGGTGCCGTCGTTGCCGACGTACCCGGTCCACATGTAGTAGCGGTTCGGGTCGGTCGCGCCGATGAACGAGCAGTGGTACGCGTCGCAGATGGTGAAGGCGTCGGCGAGCGCGTAGTGGAACGGGATGTCGTCACGGGTGAGGTGCGCCATGGTGGCCTTGGTCTTGGCCGGGATCCAGTTGTTGTACTTGCCCTTGTTCCACGCGCTCTGGCCGCCCTGCCAGTCGTGGTTCAGGCCCTGGAGGTACTCCATGCCCAGCTTGTCGCTGGCGGGCCGGAAGGGCAGCGTGGTGTTCCCGAAGTTGTCCTCCTGGTTCCAGACCGGCTTCCCGCTGGGCAGGGTCACCGGGCGCGGGTCGCCGAAGCCGCGGACGCCCTTCAGGGCGCCGAAGTAGTGGTCGAACGAACGGTTCTCCTGCATCAGGACCACGATGTGCTCGATGTCCTGGACGGTGCCGGTGGTGCCCTGCGCGGGTATGGACGCGGCGCGGGCGATGCTGTCGGACAACAGGGTGAACGCGGCGGTGCCGCCCGCCAGTTGCAGGAACCGGCGGCGGTTGAGGTCGGCCATGGGGGAGTCGTCCTCCGGGACGTGAGCGGACAGGGGCGCGGTGCGGAGCCGGCGGGGCCGGCCACGAGCGCCCCAAGAAGAGCGCCCGCGGACCACGGCCCGGCGGCCGCCCCATGACTGCCCGTCGTACGTTCGGCGAATCCCCCGTGCCCGAACGCGAAAACCCACAAGCGAACTCCCCCGGGGTCAACTGCACCCCGGGGGAGGACGATTGTCAACAGAAGTCCACTCGGGACCGTTGACTGGCGTGTGACTACTCGACGACGAGGTCGACCTTGATGTTGCCGCGGGTCGCCTTCGAGTACGGGCAGAACGCGTGGGTCTTCTCCAGGAGCGCGCGGCCCGCCTCGCCCTGCAGGTGGTCCGGGAACTCGGCGCGCATCACGACCGCCAGGCCGAAGCCGCCGTCCGCCGCGTCCTTGCCGATGGAGACCTCGGCGGTGACCGACGCCTCGGAGATGTCGATCTTCTCCTGGCGGGCCACCACGCCCATGGCGCTCGCGAAACAGGCCGCGTAGCCGGCGGCGAAGAGCTGCTCCGGGTTGGTGCCCTGGCCGTTGCCGCCGAGCGCGACCGGGTGGGCGAGCGGGAGGTCGAGCAGACCGTCGGAGCTGACGGCGCGGCCCTCGCGGCCGTTGGCGGTGGCGACGGCGGTGTAGATGGCGTCCATGAGTTCTTCCGTTCCTGTCCGAGGAGGCGGGCGGGATCGTGCCGCCCTGCATTCATTTGTAGCGTGCGATTAAGTTGTGCACAACTTAATCGCGTGTGATGCAGGTCTCCCGTACCCTGGGAGGCATGGACGAGGACTTCCTCCGGCTCGACAGCCAGATCTGCTTCTCCCTGCACGCCGCCTCGCGCGCCTTCAACGGCGTCTACCGCGGCGCGCTCAGGGAGCTCGGGCTCACCTACCCCCAGTACCTGGTGATGCTCGTGCTCTGGGAGCACGGCGAGCTGCCGGTCAAGGGCATCGGCGAGCGGCTCAAGCTCGACTCCGGCACCCTGTCGCCGCTGCTCAAGCGCCTGGAGGCGGCCGGCTACGTCGAGCGGCGGCGCAGCGCCGAGGACGAGCGCTCCGTGACCGTGCGCCTCACCCCCGAGGGCACCGCGCTGCGCGAGAAGGCCCTGGGCGTGCCGCGCGGGATCGCCGCCGCGACCGGGCTCGACCTCGGCGAGATCGTGGAGCTGCGCGACCGGCTGAACGCCCTCGCCACCCGCCTCGACGCCGTCGATCCGGACGACGTGGCCCGGTGCGTGGCGGTCGCCGAATAGCGCGGTCCCTGTATCCGACATCCAAATGTAAGGATCCGGGGACGGTGTCAGTCCTAGACTGCGTCCATGCCCTTGCCCACGCCCCCGCGCGACATCACCCTGCGGCGCGCCACCGCCGCCGACTCCAGGCGGCTCACCCGGCTCGTCCGCACCTCCGGCGCCTACACCGGTGAGTACGCGTCCATGGTCGACGGCTACCAGGTCGGCGCTGCGTACATCGAGCACCACCCGGTCCACGTCGCCGTCGACGCGGACGGCCTGGTCCTCGGCTTCTACGCGCTCCTCCTCGACGAGGCCGAACTCGACCTCGCCTTCGTCGCCGACCACGCCCAGGGCCTCGGCATCGGCCGCATGCTCATGACGCACATGATCGCCGAGGGCCGGGCCGCCGGACTCGACGCGATCCGGGTCGTCGCCCACCCGCCCGCCGAGGAGTTCTACCTGCGCACCGGAGCCCGCCGCACCGGCACCGTCCGGCCCGCCGGGCACATCCACTGGGCCCGCCCCGAGCTGCACTGGGACCTCACGGCCACGGCCGACGCCGCGTGAGCGCCACCCAGGAGGCCGGCCCCGGGCAGGCCGGCCCCGGGCAGGCCGCCGCCTCCGGGACCGGGCACGCGACCGGGTCCGAGCCCGAGCCCGAGCGGCGTCGGCTCTTCGCCGACCTCACCCCGCTCCGTACCTCCGCCGACTACCGCCGCCTCTGGTTCGGCAACTCCGTCACCTGGGTCGGCCAGGGCATGACGACCCTCGCCATCTCCCTCCAGGTCTACGACATCACCCGCTCGCCGTTCGCGGTCGGTCTCGTCGGGCTCTTCTCCCTCGTCCCGCTGGTCGTCTTCGGTCTCTACGGCGGCGCCATCGCCGACACCCTCGACCGCCGCAGACTCGGGCTCGCCAGCTCCATCGGCCTCGCCGCGCTCTCCGTCGCGCTCTGCGTCGCCGCGTACGCCGGCTTCCACCGGGTCTGGTTCCTGTACGGGATCGTCGCCCTCCAGGCCGTCTGCGCCGCGCTCAACGCGCCCGCCCGCAGCTCGATGATCCCCCGCCTGCTGCCGCCCGAGCAGCTGCGCGCCGCCAACGCGCTCAACTCCATGACCACGACCTTCGGCACCCTCGTCGGGCCCAGCCTCGGCGGCGTCGTGGTCGGTCTGGCCGGCTACCAGACCGCGTACCTCATCGACGCCATCGCCTTCTCCGCCTCCCTCTACGCGATGTGGCGGCTGCCCTCGATGCTGCCCGAGCGCGTCGAGGGGGCCGGAGCCAAGCGCGCCTCGGTCCTCGACGGGCTGCGCTTCCTCGCCACCCGCCCCAATCTGCGCATGACGTTCTTCTCCGACTTCTGCGCGATGATCCTCGCCCACCCGCGTGCGCTGTTCCCGGCCGTGGCCGTGCTCTGGTACGGCGGGGACGCCAGGACCACCGGACTGCTCGTCGCCGCACCGGCGTTCGGCGCGCTGCTCGGCGGGGTGTTCTCCGGCTGGCAGGGCCGGATCCGGCACCACGGGCAGGCGATCCTGCTCTCGGTCGCCTCCTGGGGCACCGCCATCGCCCTCTTCGGCCTCACCCGGAACCTCTGGCTCGGGCTGCTCCTGCTCGCCGCCGCCGGGTACTCCGACACCGTCTCGATGATCTTCCGGAACACGATGCTCCAGGTCGCGGCCCCGGACGAGATGCGCGGCCGGCTCCAGGGCGTGTTCATCGTGGTCGTCGCGGGCGGGCCGCGGCTCGGCGACTTCCTGGCCGGCTCGGTCGCCGACCTCACCTCCCCGGCCCTCGCGATCACCGGCGGCGGTCTCGCCTGCGTCCTCGCCATCGGCCTGCTCGCCTGGTACGGGAAGGACTTCCGCCGTTACGACGCCCTGCACCCGACGCCGTGAACCGCGGGTCATCCGAGCGGTGGGCGTGAAGTGGCCACGCGCCCCCCGAACGGGTCGTCCCGGGGCGGTGTCCGGGCGTGTGTCCTTGCCGCGGGCCTATGCCCGGGTAAGGCTCCGGTCTGAGCAACTCCGCTCTTCAGGAGGTTTTTCATGCGCAAGTTCCTCGCCACGGCCGCCCTGGCCGCCGCCGTCGTCCTCTCCGGCTCGGGCACGGCCCTCGCCTACGGGTACGACGGTGAGTCCGACGGCGACACCGTGACCGTGGTGGACCACACGGTCGTCGTCTGCGGCGACTTCAGCGTGTGCATGGGCGACACGGACGTGGCCTGAGCGTCCGCCGTCGTCACTGCGGGAAGGCCCCCTCGCTTCCGAGGGGGCCTTCCCCGTGCGGAGGGCCCTTTCAGGTCCTGCCGACGATGCCGCGTACGACACCCAGCGCCACCAGGTCCTGCGGGCGGAGCCGCAGCTGGTCGGCGGTCTCCGGGACCTGGTCCGGGGTGCGCTTGAGGATCTGCGCGGCGAGCTCGGGCGCGATCACCGAGAAGTAGCCGTCCGGCGTGACCCAGGTGTTGCCGGGCGCGGCGAGCGCGAGCGCCCCTCCCGAACCGCCCTCGCCGACGAGGAGCGACGTCACCGGTGTGCGGGCCTCGGCGAGCGCCGTGAACGCCTCCGCGATGGCGGGACCGGCCCCCGCCCGTTCCGCCTCCGCGTCATTGGCCGCGCCCGGCGTGTCGATCAGCGTGAGGACCGGGATGCCGAGCCGGTCCGCGAGCCGCGCGAGCCGCGCCACCGTCCGGAACCCGGCCGGCCGTGTCGCCCCGCCCAACTGCGCCGCGTACGCCACCGCCCGCCCCTCGTGCACCCCGAACCCGCACTCCACGGTGGGGTCCACCCCACCGGCCCGGTCCCCGCGGATCGGCGCCCGTACGTCGAAGTACGCGTCCAGGTAGGCCCCGGCCCGCGGCCGCCCGGGCGCGCGGGCCGCCCGCACCGCGTCCCAGCCGGTGGCCGGCAGATCGTGCTCACGCGCCGCGCGCGGCGGGGGAGCGGCCGCGGGCTCCCCGGCCTCCCCGGGCTCCGGGGTGAGCAGCCGCAGCCACAACGCGACCGTCTCGCGCAGACTCTCGGGCCGGACCAGCGCGTCGACATGCCCGTGCGCATGCTGGTCCTCCGCGGTGTACGCGGCGGGGTCGGCGTCCACCGGCCGTACCCGCGACCCGGCGAACGCCACCTGTGCCGAGGGCAGCGCGAGGACGACATCGGCCCCGGCCCCGACGGTCGCCCAGCCCCCGCCGGTGGCCGGATCGCGCAGCACGGTGACATGCGGCAGCCCCGCCGCCCGCAACCGCACGGCCGCGGCGGCGACCCGCTGGAGCTGGGTGAGCGCGATCATGCCCTCCTGCATCCGGCTCCCCCCGGTCGCGACCAGCGACACCAGCGGCAGCCGCAGCGTGCCCGCCGCCCCGTACGCGGCCACCAGGCGATCCCCGGCCACCCGCCCGAGCGACCCCCCGAGAAACCCGAACTCGAACACGACGAGCACGCAGCGCAGTCCGCCCACGGTCGCGGTCCCGAAGACGACGGACTCGTCCTCCCCGGTCCGCTGGGCGGCCCGGGCGCGGGAGGCGTCGTAACCGTCCCAGCCGAGGGGGTCGTCGCCGCCCGGCGGGGGCGCGGGCAGGGGTGTGAAGTCGTCCGTCACCAGGGTGATCGCCGCGCGGGCGGAGAGGCGCTCAGCCATCGGTCGGCTCCTGGAGCGCCTTCTTGAGGATCTTGCCCATGTCGTTGCGGGGCAGGGCGTCGAGGTAGTGGACCTCGCGGGGGCGCTTGTGCGGGGCGAGGAGGGCCGCGACGTGGGAGGCGAGGGCGTCGGGGGCGGGCGGGGCGGCCGGGTCGGTGGGGACGATCCAGGCCACGATCCGTTCGCCCAGGTCCGGGTCGGAGGCGCCGGTGACGGCGGCCTCGCGAACTCCCGGGTGGTCCAGGAGCGCGTTCTCGATCTCTCCGGCGCCGATCTTGTAGCCGCCGCTCTTGATGAGGTCGGTGGCCTTGCGGCCCACGAGCCGCACAGAGCCGTCGGGTTCCCGCACCGCCATGTCACCGGTGCGGAACCAGCCGCCCTCCGCGAAGGCCGCCGCCGTCGCGTCCGGCCGGTTCAGATACGCGCTGAACAGGTTCGGGCCCCGCACCTGGACCTCGCCGACCGTCTCGCCGTCGAACACCGGCAGTACGGAGCCGTCCTCCTCCACGAGCCGCAGCTCGACGCCGTCGAGCGGCAGCCCCACGGAGCCGGGGCGCGGGCCCGAGCCGACGGGGATGGACGCGGGGGTGTGGGGGTCGACCCCCACAGAACACAGCATGAGCGTCTCGGTCATGCCGTAACGCTCGACCACCGTCCGCCCCGTCGCCGCCGTGATCCGCTCGTGGTCGTGCACCGGCAGTGCCGCCGAACCGGACACGAGCAGCCGGGCCTCCGTCAGGGACCGCACGAGCGCGGGGTCGTGGGGGAGGGCCTCCGCGATGCGGTGGTACATGGTCGGCACGCCGAACAGCATCGTGCCGCCGCCCTTGCCCAGTTCCTTCGCGACGCCCTCCACCGTGAAGCTCCCGAGGTGGCGCACCTCGCCGCCGCGTCGCAGCGGGCCGAGGATCCCGAGCACAAGGCCGTGCACGTGGAAGAGCGGAAGGCCGTGGACCAGGACGTCCTCGCCGGTCCACTCCCAGGCCGTGGCGAGCGCGTCGAGGGACGCGGCGATCGCGCGGTGGGACAGCAGGACGCCCTTCGGCGGGCCGGTGGTGCCGGAGGTGTAGACGATCAGGGCGGGGGTCTCGGGATCGTCCGGTCCTCCGGAGAAGGCGAAGGCGGCGCTGACCGGGGTGAAGTACGGGACCTCGGTCTCCACGTCGATCCGCGGCAGCTCCGCCAGACCCTCCGGCAGCTCGTCCCCGGCCGCGGCGAGCACCGCGCCGGGCCGCGCGTCGCCGAGGATGTGCGCCAGTTCGCGCTCCCCGATCCGCGGGTTCAGCGGCACCGCCGGCACGCCGGCGAGCAGCGCGGCGACCACGCCGACCGCCGTCCGAGCCGTCGGCGTCGCCCAGACGGCGACCCGGCCGGTGGCACCGCCGGCGGCGAGCAGTCGCACCGCCAGGGCTCCGGCGGCGCGCGCCAGTTCCTCGTACGTCAGCGTGTCGGCGCCGAACCGCAGCGCGGGCCGGTCGGATGTCTTCAGGGCCGGGAAGAGGGCGCTCATGCCGGGAATTCTGCCCAGGCGTCAGGGACGGCGCGCTGCGACCTTGCTCACGTCGGGCGCCGCGTCCCCGCCCTCGGGCGGCCGGACGTTGCGCATCCGCCCGTACGCGTACACGCAGCCGGCGAGCGCCAGGTCGGACAGCAGCATGAAGCCGATCGAGTACGAGCTCTTGGCGCTGTAGATCGCGCCCATGACCAGCGGCGGCACGAATCCGCCGAGCCCGCCCATCGCGCCGACGATGCCGGTGACGCTGCCGACCTGCGGCTGCGGGGTGACCTTGGAGACGAGCGCGAAGACCGCGCCGCTGGTGGTGCCGAGGCCGGCCGCCATGATGAGCAGGGCGATCGTGCCGCCGGGGTTCAGGGGTGGGTCGAAGGCCTGGACGATGGCGAGCAGCGCGACGACGCCGAGCGCGACGGCGGTCACCAGGGCCGGGTGGACCCGGTCCGAGACCCAGCCGCCGAACGGCCGGAAGACGACCGTGACCAGGGCGAATCCGGCCGCCTTGGTGCCCGCGTCGGTCGGGTCGAGCTCGTACCAGGTCTTCAGATACGTGGGCAGGTAGACACCGAACGCGACGATTCCGCCGAAGCCGATCGCGTACAGCGCCGCCAGCTCCCAGGTGACCCGCAGCCGCCCGGCCTGCCCGAGCCGGTGGCCGAGCGAGGCGGAGGGCACGGGCCGGTCCGGCCGGTCGGAGAGCAGCAGGGCGCCGAGCACGGAGAACGCGGCGAGGGCGAGGGCGACCACGAAGAACGGCAGGTTCTCGCCGTGCTTGGCGATCCGCGGGGTGAAGTAGCCGGACAGCGCCACACCGCCCATGCCCATGCCGAAGACACCGAGGGCGAAGCCGCGCTTGGCGGGCGGGAACCAGGAGTTGACCAGCGGGATGCCGATGGCGAACGTCGTGCCGCCGAGACCGAGGAGGAAGCCGACGGCCAGCATCAGACCGTACGAGTCCTTGACCACGGTCAGCAGCAGGACGGGCACGATGGTGAGCGCCGACACCAGCGGGAACATCAGCCGCGCGCCGTACCGGTCGGTGAGCGCCCCCGCCGGGATCCGGCCGAGCGAGCCGACCAGGACGGGGACGGCGACGAGCAGCGACTGCTGGAAGGAGCTCAGCGAGAGCCGGTCCCCGTACCAGCTGGCGAGCGGCGCGATCAGGTTCCAGGCCCAGAAGGTGAGCGTGAAGCCGATCGTGGCCATGGCCAGATTGCGGTAGGCGGCCGCGGGGATCTTCTCGGTGGTCACCTCTTCAGTCAAGATCCGGGGTGGGGGCGGGGCGCGCGGGACTGCTCCGTACGAGGGCCCGAGGGGCGTCGCGGCGCGCATGGTGACGGGTCAGGGCCAGGTCACGACGGCCGGCGGCCGCCCGTCGTCCGTCACCCGCAGCCGCAGGCCCTCCTCGTCCGCGGTCACGTCGACCGTCACCGCCCCGACGCCGGCCCGCCGGTGGGCCGCGGCGAGCGCGCCGCGGAGGACGGCGAGTAGTTGGTCGGCGTCGGCCTCCTCGGCGAGGGCGTCGACGGTGCCGGTGAAATGCACGGACGGCTGGAAACCGAGCAGCGCCGCCGCGCCGCCGGTCTCGCGCAGCACCCGGCCGCGGAAGGACGCGGGCGCGTCGGCGGGCGGCTGCTGGAGCGCGAAGATCGTGGTGCGGACCTCCTGGATGGTGAGGTCCAGCTCGTCGACCGCGCGCCCGAGCAGGGTGTCCACCTCCGGCACGGCGGCCCGGCGGCGGGTCGACTCCAGCATCATCTCGGTGGCGAAGAGCCGTTGCACGACGAGATCGTGCAGGTCGCGGGCGATCCGGTCGCGGTCCTCGTAGACGGCGAGCTGCTCGCGGTCGTGCTGCGCGTCGGCGAGGACGAGCGCGAGCGCCGCCTGGGAGGCGAACTGGGAGGCGAGCAGCCGGTCGGCGGCGCTGTACGGGCGGCCACCGCGGCGGCGGGGAAGCGCGAGGGTGCCGATGAGCTTCCCGCCGCTCCGCAGCGGCAGCATCATCGACGGACCGAAGCGGCCGCGGAGGGGAGCGGTCATCCGGGGATCGGTGGCCGAGTCCTCGATGAACACGGGTTCGCCGCCGAGCAGCTGGGCCAGGACGGGGGAACCGGGCGCGATGACGGTCCCGACGAGGCTGCCGGCACCGCGGGGGGTGGCGGGCTCGCCGGGGCCGCCGGTTTCGCCCGGCTCGGCGAGGGCTTCGGGCTCGTCGGGGACGCCGGGTGCGCCGGGCTCGCCCGGGCCGCCCTCGGGCCCGTCGGTCGCCGTGGAGGCGGCGACGACTTCCATGCCGCCCTCCTCGGTGGGCTGGAGCACCATCCCGGCCGAGGCGTCGGCGAGCAGTCTGGCCCGTTCGGCGACGGTCGTCAGGGCGTCCTGGGCCGGTTTTCCGGCGAGCAGCGCGGTGGTGACGGCGGCCGCGCCCTCGATCCAGCGTTCGCGCCGGCGGGCGGTCTCGTAGAGGCGGGCGTTGCCGATGGCGATGCCGGCCTGGGTGGCGAGGACCCGGAGGAACGCCAGGTCCGCCTCGGTGAAGGGGCCGGTCCGCTTGTCGGTGAGGTAGAGGTTGCCGAAGACCTCGGTGTGCACGCGGATCGGCACACCGACGAAGGACCGCATCGGCGGATGCCCCTCGGGCATCCCGCAGGAGCGCGGGTCGGCGGTCAGGTCGTCGAGCCGCAGCGGCTGCGGGTCCTGGACGAGGACGCCGAGCAGTCCGGTGTGGCCGTCGGGGAGGCGTCCGATGCGGGCCCGCTCCTCCGCGCTCATGCCGGACGTGAACAGCTCGGTGATCCGGCGCCGCTCGGGGTCGAGGACCCCGAGCGCGCCGTAGCGGGCGCCGGTCAGCGCGGTCGCGATGTCCACGACGTGCTGGAGGGTGGGCCGCAGTTCGAGCGCGCTGCCGACGCTGAGGACGGCCTCCAGGAGCATGGGCAGCCGCGGTACGGGCTCCGCGCCCGCGGACGCGCCGGCGCCCTCGGCCTCGTACTCCTGGGGGCCCGCGGGCCCCTGCGCGTCCTCGTCCATGATCGGCATGGGCTCATTGTCGTACAAAACACCCAAGCGCCGTTCAAGTGCCTACTCGGCCTCGCTGGTTTCGGCCAGCGGATCGAGGACGAGGGGCTGGACACGGCCCTCCAGCATCGCGCCGAGGCCCAGCACGGCGCACACGTCGGGCCGTTCGGCGATGTGCACGGGCATGCCGGTCGCCTCGCGCAGCATCTGGTCGAGGCCCGGCAGCAGGGCGCTGCCGCCGACCATCATGATGCCGCGGTCGGCGAGGTCGGCCACGAGGTCGGGCGGGCAGTCGCGGAGCACCTTGCCGATGCCGTCGAGGACGGCGGTCAGCGGGGTCTGGATGGCCTCGCGGACGGCGGCGGTGTCGACGGTCACCGAGCGGGCGAGACCGGTGGCCACGTCACGGCCGTGGATCTCGGTGAAGGTGGGGCCCTGCACCGTCAGGCCGTTGCCGTGCAGCGCGACCTGCAGCGGGCGGACGGACTGGCTCGGCAGCATCAGTTCGTGCTGGTGGCGCAGGTGCTGGATGACGGCGTGGTCGATGGCGTCGCCGCCGACCGGCATCCGCTCGGCGGTCACGATCGCGCCGAGCGAGAGCACGGCGACCTGGGTGGTGGCCGCCCCGCACACCAGGATCATGGTGGCGGTCGGCTGCTCGACGGGGAGGCCGCAGCCCACGGCCGCGGCGATCAGGGTGTCGACGAGCTCCACCCGGCGCGCGCCCAGGCCGACCAGGGTCTCCACGGCGGCGCGCTGGGCGAGCGGGTCGCTGTCGTGCGGGGTGCAGGCGGCGGCGCGGAGCCGCGGCTTGCGGCGCAGCTGGCGGCGGAGCTTGTCGCCGAGGAGATGACGGAGCATCCGCTGCGCCATCTCGATGTCGACGACGGTGCCGCCGGAGACGGGCCGGACCACCCGGATGTAGTCGGGGGTGCGGCCGGTCATCTTCTCGGCGAGCGCGCCGACGGCGATCAGCGCGCCGGTGCGGGTGTTCACGGCGGCGACGGACGGCTCGTCGACGACGAGGCCGGCGCCCTTGACGAAGACCCTAGTGCGGGCGGCGCCCAGGTCGACGGCGACATGGCAGCGGCGCAACTGATCAAGGCTGACGGTCACGGCGGTCCTCCGGAGTGCGGTGCTGGCACGGGCGAGGCGGACCCGCGGGAGAGCGCGGTCCTGTTGGCATCGTGCTGCCGCCCCGTGCGGGGCGCGCGCTGAGCTGAGCCGCCCGGGGGTGACGACACGCCGGGAATCGCTGACGGAACGTCAGGTCATGGTCATGGCTTCACGCCGGGCGATCGGGCCGGGCGGGGCGGCCGGGTGGTCGCGTGCGCGCCTCGTACGACGGCAGCGGCGGGACCCGGCGCTGGAGCAGACCCCACGCGAACTCCGCCGCGCACCGCGTCCCGTCGGGCAGCGTGAAGTCGAGGCGCGCGAGCGTCGGCGCGACCCCCTCACGCGGTTCGACCTCCTGGAACGCCCGCCAGACCTCGTCGATCGTGCACCCCCACGGGCGCAGGTCCTCCGCCGTCCGCAGCGGCGGTACGGGCGCTCCCGGGGCCCTGGTCAGGGTGCGGGACCAGACGGTGCGGCCCGGTCCGACGAGGACCGTGAAGCGGAGGTCGGGCCACAGGGGGACCGGCCACAGCCAGGCCTCCGCGTCACCGCGCAGCGCGTCGCCCCGCACCGGGTGCCGGGCCTCCGGCTCGCCGAGCGCCCGGCGGTAGCGGTCGAACTCGCCGGGCCCCCGCCGGGCGTGCGCCCCCGCCTGCCACCGTCTGTTCGCCTCGCGCATCTCGGTGTGCGTGGCTCCGAGTTCGCGCAGCGCGTCGTCGACCAGAGCCGGCTGGTGGTCGGCCATCCGACGGAGCAGGACGAACTGGAGATCGCGCGGCCCGAAGGGGGCGGAAATGGGGGCGCCAGGGGTCATGCGCCCATCCTGCCCGAAGGGGGAGAATCACGGCGGCACGCCCCCGACCTGCGGTTTCCTCACAGGATCCTCACGTCGGCGCCTACCTGCCGGGTCCTCATGACGCATAGCCTGCGGGCGCCATGGACTACTGCCACCAGTGCCGACGGCATCTCAACGGCGCCCTGGCCTGTGCGGGCTGCGGGACCCCCGCCGAGGAGCTGCGGTACTTCGCTCCCCCCACACCCCCCACATCCCCCACGTCCTTCCTGCCGCTCGCGGAACCGGTCGCCTCCACCCCGCCGCCGTCCGTCGAACCGGAGTTCAGCTACGAACTGGACCCGGTCGAGCCGCCCCGCCCGGCCGAGGGGCGCGCCGCCGCGCGCCGCCGCGCCAAGGACGGCGGCGGAAGGAGCGGCGGCAGGTCGGGCGGTAGATCCGCCGGGCGTGACGGCGGGCGGAACGCCGGGCGCCGGGCGCGGTCGCGGCGCGGCCGCACGATCCTGCTCGGCACGCTCGGCTTCGCGCTCGCGGCCGGTTCGCTGACGATGACCAAGCTGGCCCTGGAACAGCCGGGCGACGGCGGTGCGGCCACCGCGGTCCAGGAGGAGGACGCTCCCGAGGAGTCCCTCGACCCCGAGCAGCCGACGCCCTCGGAGAGCGCCGGGATACCCGACGGGCCCGGCCCGGTCGAGTCCGGCTCGGCCCGCCCCTCCACCACCCCTCGTCCGGCCCGTGGCTCCGCCCGCGCGGGCGGCGGCAGCGGGCACGGCAGCGACACGGGTACGGGGACGGGCACGGGTTCCGGTACGGGCACGGGCTCCGGTGCCGGTACGGGCGACGGGTCCACGCCCTCGCCGGGGGCCACGCCCGCCGGCCCGGGGAAACCTTCCGCCACGCCCAGCGGCAGCGGCAGTGCCTCGCCCTCCGCGAGCGGCACGGCCCCGGGACCCTCGTCGGGCGCGCCGGCTCCGACGGCCTCCCCGAGCCCGGAACCGACGTGCACGCCCTTCCTGTGGTGGTGCGTGTAGACCCGGCCCAGGCAGGCCCTACGCCGTCGGCGCCTCGCCCAGCATCCGCTTCAGCAGGTCGCGCAGCAGCGTGCGCTCGACCTCCGTGAGCTCGCCCAGCGGCTCGCGGGCGAAGCGGAGGGAGTCACGGAGATCGCGGGCGGTCTCGCGGCCCTCGTCGGTCGGGGCGGCGACCTTGACGCGGCGGTCGGCGGGGTCGGGGCGGCGTTCGACCAGACCGCGGGACTCCAGGCGGTCGATGATGCCGGTGACGTTCGAGGGCTCGCACTTGAGCTGCTCGGCGATCTTCCGCATCGGCGTGGGCTCCAGGGCGAGCAGCCCCAGGACCCGGGCCTGGGCGCCGGTGAGGGCGTGGGCGGCGGCGGCCTCCTCGTACTCCTCGTGGTAGCGGGCCACGACCGTGCCGATGAGTTCCACGACCTCGCGGGTCAGGGGGTCCGTGCGTGGTGTGCGGGGAGGAGTGGGCATGGGAACCATCGTACTCCGATGCTTGACAACATGAAATATCCAGGCGCATGGTTGTTTCAGGTAGTGAAACTTTCCCAAGGGCTCCTTCCGGGGTCCGGGAGATCCTTATCCGGAGGCCCAGCCGATGTCCGTACTTCCCGCGTCCAGCCGTGAGTGGCACCTCGTCGCCCGTCCGCACGGCTGGCCCGTGCCCGCGGACTTCGCGCTCCGCGAGACCCCGGTCGCCGAGCCCGCCGAGGGCCGCATTCTCGTGCGCAACCTGCACTTCTCGGTCGATCCGTACATGCGCGGACGCATGAACGACGTGAAGTCGTACGTCCCGCCGTTCACGCTGGACCGCCCGATGGACGGCGGCGCGGTCGGCGAGGTCATCGCGTCCAACGCCGAGGGCTTCGCCGTCGGCGACCACGTGCTGCACGGCCTCGGCTGGCGCGAGTACGCGGACGTGCCCGCCCAGCACGCCACCAAGGTCGACCCGGAGCTCGCCCCGCTCTCCGCCTACCTCGGCGTCCTCGGCATGACCGGCCTCACCGCCTACGCGGGCCTCTTCGAGGTCGCCTCCTTCAAGGAGGGCGACGCCGTCTTCGTGTCCGGCGCGGCCGGCGCCGTCGGCAGCCAGGTCGGCCAGATGGCCCGCCTCAAGGGCGCCTCCCGGGTCATCGGCTCGGCCGGCTCCGACGAGAAGGTGAAGTGGCTGGTCGAGGAGCTCGGCTTCGACGCCGCCTTCAACTACAAGAACGGCCCGGTCAAGGACCAGCTGCGCGAGGCCGCCCCGGACGGCATCGACGTCTACTTCGACAACGTGGGCGGCGAGCACCTGGAGGCCGCGATCTCCACGCTCAACGTGCACGGCCGCGCCACCATCTGCGGCATGATCGCGCAGTACAACGACACCGAGCCGGTGGCGGGACCGCGCAACATGGCCATGATCATCGGCAAGCGGCTGCGTCTCCAGGGTGTCCTGGTCGGCGACCACTACGGGATGCAGCAGCAGTTCGTCCAGGAGGTCGGCGGCTGGCTGCGCTCCGGCGAGCTGAAGTACGGCGAGACCTTCGTCGAGGGCATCGAGAACGGCGTGGACGCCTTCCTCGGCATGCTCCGCGGCGACAACACCGGAAAGATGATCGTCTCGGCGACCCGTTAGTCTTCCCCCAGCCGTCGCGATCGTGGGCGCGAGTCGCGGCGAACCGCAGAAGGAAGACAGCAGCATGTCGATTCAGCACTCCGACGTCCTGTACACCGCCGTCGCCACCGCCGAGAACGGGCGCGACGGCCGGGTGGCCACCGACGACGGCAGGCTCGACGTCGTCGTGAACCCGCCCAAGGCCATGGGCGGCTCCGGCGAGGGCACCAACCCGGAGCAGCTCTTCGCCGCCGGCTACAGCGCCTGCTTCCAGGGCGCCCTCGGCGTCGTCGCCCGCAACGAGAACGCGGACATCGCCGGCTCGACGGTCACCGCCGAGGTCGGCATCGGCAGGAACGACGAGGGCTTCGGCATCATCGTCAGGATCTCCGCGCGCATCCCGAACGTGGACGCCGAGACCGCCAAGGGCCTCATCGAGAAGGCCCACCAGGTCTGCCCGTACTCCAAGGCGACCCGCGGCAACATCACGGTCGAGCTCGCCGTCTGAGTTCGACGCCCGCTCCTCGGGGCCGCAGACTGAAGAGGGGCCGCACCCTGACCGACCAGGGTGCGGCCCTTCTTCGTACCCCGCGCGTCTCGCCGTTAGGGTGATCGCCATGCGTGATTTCGGGGTGGGTTTCGGTTATCTGCTGCGCGGCCAGAAGTGGGTCGCCGGCCACGGACGCTGGTTCGGCTTCGGGCTGCTGCCCGGTCTCGTCACCCTCGTCCTGTACGTGGGGGCACTGATCGGCCTCGGCTACGGCGCGGACGACCTGACGGCCTGGGCGACCCCGTTCGCCGACGACTGGGGCACGCCCTGGCAGGGCCTGCTCCGCGGCGCGCTCACCTTCCTGGTCTTCGCGCTCGGCCTGTTCCTCGCCGTGATCACCTTCACCGCCGTCACCCTTCTGGTCGGCCAGCCCTTCTACGAGTCCCTCTCCGAGGCGGTCGACCGCACCGAGGGCGGCGAGGTGCCCGAGTCCGGGCTTCCCCTCTGGCGCGAGCTGTGGATCTCCGCCCGCGACAGCCTGCGGGTCCTGGCGCGGGTCGCGTTCTACGGCATCCTGCTCTTCGCCGCCGGCTTCATCCCGGTCGCCGGCCAGACCGTCGTCCCCGCCGTCGGCTTCTGCGTCTCCGGCTTCTTCCTCACCGAGGAGCTCACCGCCGTCGCCCTCCAGCGCCGTGGCGTCGAGTTCAAGGAGCGGCTCGGCATGCTGCGCGGCCGCCGGGCCGTCGCCCTCGGCTTCGGCGTACCGCTCACCCTCGCCTTCCTGATCCCCTTCGTCGCCGTGCTCCTGATGCCGGGCGCCGTCGCCGGCGCCACCCTGATGGCCCGCGAGCTCGACGGCGAGACCCCGGCGGAGGACGGGGAGGGGGACGAGGGAGAGGACCAGGCCGGCGGCGCGCCCGCCCCGTACGAGACGAACGGCGCCGCCGGCCGACTCGGCTGACCTCCGGGTGCCGCCCCCGCGCGGGGCACGGTCCGGCGCCGCTCAGTCGAGCACCGGGTGCAGCTCCGGGCGGGCCTCCCACCACACGCGGTGGAAGGCGTTGTGCGGCACGTTGTCCAGATACGCCAGGCCCGCCGCCCGGTACAGCCGCGCCGCGCGCCGCTCGGAGACCGCGGCCCGGTTCCAGGCGAGGCGGATACGGCCGGTGATCGGGTCGCCGTCCAGCGGCCGCAGCACGGTGCCCTCGGCGGGCGGCGCCGTCGGCTGGCTCAGCGAGAGCGCCCGGCCCGCCGCGATCAGGTCGTAGTGCATCTTGCGGTCGGCGATCCGGTACCGCAGCGTCGGCGTGAACCCGGCCCGCCGACAGGCCGCGACCAGCGCCTCCGGGCCGCCGTCGTCGTCCTCGACCAGCGTCATCCAGGTCTCGCCCGCCAGGTCCGCGAGCGCGATCCGGTCCTGCCCGGCCAGCGGGTGCGCCGCCGAGAGGCGCACGCAGAACGGCTCCTTCGGGATGAGGGTGCGGGCCGCCACCCCGTCGGGCAGCGGCACCTCGTGCTCGGCCACCTCCCCGTACACGATCGCGTCGTACTGCCCGGCGCCCAGCATCCGGCTGAGCGTGGTCACCGAGTGCTCGATGCTGACCGCGATCTCCGGGCCCGCCAGCTCCTGTTCCAGCCGCCCGATCAGCCGGTCCACCAGCACGAGCAGGATGCAGCCGAGACGCAGCGTCGGATGCGGTGCGGCCGCCCGCGCGCCGGCCGCGAGCGCGTCCATCTCGCCGAGCACCCGGCGCGCCTTGGACAGCACGAACTCGCCGAGCGGCGTCGGGTCCACGCCGTGCCGGCCGCGTACGAACAGCTCGCCGCCCGCGGCCCGTTCGATCCGCCGCAGCTGGGCGGAGAGGGCCGGCTGGGACACCCCGAGCCGGGCCGCGGCGCGCCCCAGGCTGCCCGCTTCCGCAATCCGGCAGACGGCTTCGAGATGCCTCAACTCCAGCTGCATTTCACCAGGTTAGACATCGGTCCGGGGTGGACGCCGAGGTTCGGCATAACGCGGGTCTTATGGCGGGTGAGAGGTCCCTTCCTTGCCATGTCCACACCCATACTCGGCGCGTCCCACCGTCTCCCCCACCCGAACGGAGCAGACGTGCACCCCACCAGACTCTCGGCGGCCGTCGCGGCGCTCGCCCTGACGGCGAGCCTCGCGGGCACCCTCGCGGGCACCGCCAGTGCCGCGACGAACCCGCAGGCGCAGGCCGTGCCCGCGCCCGTGCCCGTGCCACCCGGGCAGGGCAAGTCCCTCGCCCTCGCCGCCGCCGACAAGGCCGCCGACAGCGGACTCGACGGACTGCGCCACGGCGCCGACGAGGAACTCGTCCGCACCGCCGTCACCCCGTGGGCCGGCGGCCTCTACTACGCCGCCTACCAGCGCACCTACAAGGGACTCCCGGTCGCGGGCGGCGGCGACGCCGTCGTCCTGTCCGACAGCGCCGGCAGGGTCCGCCACGTCACCGCCGCGCCCGCCCCCGCCCTCAAGCTGTCGACCAGGGCCACCGTCGGCTCCGCCGCCGCGCTCGCCACCGCCCGCGCCCAGCTGGCCGGCGTCGAGAGCGCGAGCGCCCCCGAACTCACCGTGCTGATCAAGGGGAGCAAGCCGGTCCTCACCTGGCACACCCTCGTCGTCGGCCGCACCGCCGCGGGCCTGCCCAGCTCCCTCGACACCTACGTCGACGCCCGCACCGGCAAGGTCACGCAGGCCACCGACAAGATCCTGCACGCCGACGGCCGCGGGTACCACAACGGCAACGTCACCATCGACACCGCCACCACCTCGATGACCGACGGCACCCGCTCCCCGTTCCGCTGCGGCGGCCAGAACGGCAGCGCCTACACCGGCTCCTCGCCCTGGGGCAGCGGCAGCGCCAACGACCTGGTGACCGCCTGCGTCGACATCATGTACGCGGCCCAGCGCGAGAACGACATGCTCAAGCAGTGGTTCGGCTACAACGGCCAGAACGGGCAGGGCGGCATGGTCCCGGCCCGCGCCGGACTCGGCGAGGTCAACGCCTACTACGACGGCACCAAGACCACCTTCGGGCACAACCAGAACGGCACGATGCAGCTCACCGGCATCGACGTGGTCGCCCACGAGTACGGGCACGAGATCTTCGACAAGACCCCGGGCAGCGCCGGCTCGTCCAACGAGAACGGCGGCATGAACGAGTCGACGGGCGACATCTTCGGCGCGCTCACCGAGCACTTCGCCAACAACCCCAACGACACCCCCGACTACACCGTCGGCGAGAAGCTGAACTTCCTCGGCGACAACAAGCCGATCCGCTACATGTACAACCCGTCCCTCGCCGGCGACCCCAACTGCTACCCGCAGCTGAACTCCGGCACCGAGGTGCACGCCGCGGCCGGCCCGCAGAACCACTGGTTCTACCTGCTCGCCGAGGGCTCCAACCCCGGCGGCGGCAAGCCCGCCAGCCCCATCTGCTCCGGCGGCCCGTCCTCCGTGACCGGCATCGGCGTGCAGAAGGCCGGCAAGATCTTCATGGGCGCGCTGCTGATGAAGACCTCGTCCTGGAACCACCTCGCCGCCCGCCGGGCGACCCTGGCCAGCGCCAAGAACAGCTACGGCAGTGCCGAGTGCAACGCGGTGAAGACGGCCTGGAACGCGATCGGCGTCCCCGCCCAGTCCGGTGAGACCGACTGCGGCGGCACCACCAGCCCCGACTTCTCCCTCGCCCTGAACCCGGCCACCGGCTCGGTCCAGCCGGGCGCCTCGGTCACCTCCACCGTCAACACCACGACCACCGGCGGCAGCGCCCAGACCGTGCAGCTCTCCGCGAGCGGCGCGCCGAGCGGGATCACCGTCTCCTTCAGCCCGTCCTCGGTGACCTCCGGCGGCTCCTCGACCATGACCGTCCAGGTCGCGGCCGGCACCGCCGACGGCACGTACCCGATCACCGTCACCGGTACGGGCTCCGCCACCCACACCGTCACCTACCAGCTGGCCGTCGGCGCCGGCACCCCGCCGCCCACCGGCTGCGACAACACCGAGTACACGTACCAGGGTTCGCTCGCCTCCGGGCAGGCCGAGGCCCAGCCGGACGGCTCGTACTACTACTCCGCGACCTCCGGCACCCACGTGGGCTGTCTGCGCGGCCCGGCCGGCACCGACTTCGACCTCTACCTGCAGAAGTGGAACGGGGCGAGCTGGACCGACGTGGCCGTCGGCGGCACCGCGGGTGCCGACGAGGACACCACCTACTACGGCACCGCGGGCTACTACCGCTATGTGGTGCACGCCTACAGCGGCTCCGGCGCGTACACGCTGGGCCTGAGCGCCCCGTAAGGGGCATGGGCCAGGACTGTCACGGGCAGGGGGTTCCGTGACGGTCCTGCCCGGAGGGCCGGACCGCCGTATGTCCCACGGCGGTCCGGCCCTCCTCCTTCTTGTACGGGTACGGGTACGTGCGGGTGCCGGCTCAGCCGACCTCGGCGAGCACGAAGCCCGGCTTGTCCTGGCCCGCGTCCGCGAGCCGTTCACCGTCCGGACCCCACGCACCGGCCATGCCGCCGCCCTCCCCGTTCTCGCTGAGCCCGAGGACATTGCCGAGGACGACATGCAGCCCGAAGTCGCGGGCCCGCACCGGATACACCGTGGTGAACGAGTCGCTGGCGGCGCCGAGCACCGAACTCGCGAGATACACCGCGCAGTTGTCGGCGGCGGCCCGTTCGGCGAGCTCCGGGAAGCGGTTGTCGTAACAGGTGGCGAGCGCGAACCGGACCCCGTCGAGCGCGAACCGCCCGTCCACGGTGCCCGGTTCGAAGACCTCGGCCTCCACCCCGTACAGATGCTGCTTGTCGTAACGGGTGAGCAGGCCGCCGTCCGGGCCGATCACGAGGGTGGCGAGCCCCGGGCGCGAACCGGGCGTCCGCACCGGCCCGTTGACCACGGCGGCGGCCGACACCTCGCGGCACGCCTCCCGTACGGGTTCCAGGCGCGGGTCGTCCTCGGTGAGCACGAGCTCGGGGGCGTCCCGGATCAGGCTCGGCTCGTACCCGGTGACGGAGAGCTCGGCGAAGACCACGACCCGGGCCCCGGCGGCCCCGGCGGCGCGGATCAGGCCGGCCATGGACCGGACGTTGGCGGCGATGTCCCCGGCGACCGGGGCGAACTGCGTGGCGGCGACCATCATGGCCGCCATCATCCCGTGTCTTCCTGTAAGGATCAATAGTGGTCTGCGGGTGTTAGCTCCTGTGCGGTCTCCTGGAGCAGCGCCAGGAACGCCGTGGCCGCCACCGTCGGCACCTGCGGGGTCGCGGCGCAGATCCGGCGATACGGCACGTCGTCCGGGTGGATCGTCACCAGTGCGACATCGGGCCGTACGGACGTGGCCGCGAGCGCCGGTACGAGCGTGACGCCGAGCCCGGCCGCGACCGCGCCCAGCTTGCCCATCCAGTCGGTGGCCACAAGACCCGTACGGGGGCGGAAACCGGCGGCCACGGCCGGCCCGAACAGGGTGTCCTCCAGCCGCTCGTGGACACCGATCCACTCCTCGTCGGCGAGCGCCGCCAGGCGTACGTCCCGCCGCCCCGCGCACGGATGTCCGCGCTCCAGGGCCACCAGCATCGGCTCGTCCAGGAGGTGATGGAGTCTCACCCCGTCCGGAGCGGCTCCGTCGGCGGCCGGGCTGACCACCGCGAGATCCTCCTCGCCGGCCGCCACCAGGCCCAGGTGCTTCACCGACGGGCCCTCGACCCTGGTCACCGCGACGCCCGGGTGCCGGGTGCGGAACGCGGCCTGGGCGCGCGGTACGAGCGCCGCGCCCGCGCTGGCGAAGGCGCCGAGCCGCAGCAGCCCGCCGTCCAGGGTGCGCAGCGCCGCCAACTCGGCGTGCGCCAGGGCGAGTCGCTCCCGTACCGCCTCCGCGTGCGGCAGCAGCACCCGGCCCGCCTCGCTCAGCCGCACCCCGCGCGGCAGGCGCTCGAACAGGGCCGCGCCCGTCTCGTCCTCCAGGGCTTGGATCTGCCGGGACACGGCGGACTGGGTGTAGCCGAGGGTCCGGGCGGCGGCGGTGAAGGAGCCGGCGCGGGCGACGGCCAGGAACACCTCGTAGAGGGACTGGGCACCCTGTGTGCCATGCGGGTTGGGCATGGCAGCCATGCTAGACATTCGCTTGTCGCATGGACAGCCCCTCGCCTAGCGTCGAAGACATGCAGAACGACATGCAGAACGACACGCAGAACGACACGCAGAACGAGACCGCTCAGAAGATCGCCTTTCTCGGACTCGGCACCATGGGCCTCCCCATGGCCCGCCGCCTCCTCGACGCCGGCCACCCCCTCACCGTGTGGAACCGCACCCCCGGCAAGGCCGACCCCCTCGTCGCCGACGGCGCCGTGCGTGCCGCCGGCCCGGCCGAGGCCGTCGCCGACGCCGATGTCGTCGTCACGATGCTCGCCGACCCGGCCGCCGCGCGTGCCGTGGCCGACGCCATGCTCCCGGCGCTGCGCCCCGGCACCCACTGGATCGACACGTCGACCATCGGCCCCGACGCGGTGCGCGAGCTCACCGCCCGCCTCCCCGAGGGCGTCACCCTGATCGACGCGCCCGTCATGGGCAGCGTCGACCGGGCCGCCTCCGGCGAGCTCCTCATCTTCGCGGGCGGCGACACCGCGCCCGTCGCCGACGTCCTGGCCCGGCTCGGCACCGTCACCCCGTGCGGCGGGCCCGGCACCGGCGCCGCGCTCAAGCTCGTCCTCATCAACACCGTCATCGGCGGCGTCGCCCTCATCGGCGAGGCCCTCGCGCTCAGCGACGCCCTCGGCCTGCCCCGCGAACTCGCCCTGCGCACCCTCGGCGCGGGCCCCCTGGCCGGCGCCGTCGGCCGCGCCACCGCGACCGGCGTCCACTTCCCGGTGTCCCTCGCCGCCAAGGACGTGTCCCTCGCCACCGCTGCCACGGCCGCGAAGCTCCCGATCCTGGAAGCCGTTCACCAGACCCTCACCCGCGACCCGTCCCTCGCGGGTGAGGACCTGGCGGCCGTCGTGAAGTGACGGCCCCGGGGCATCCCGCCGGACCATGTGCGCGCCGGCGGAATCGCCCCGCGCTGCGCCGGAAAACCACATGTGGCCCTGCCCCGGCCCGAGTTAGGGTCGGGCGCAGCGGGGTCGCGCGCGGCCCCGCAGGGTGCGGGGCCGTGGCAGAGCGGTCGATTGCGGTCCAGGGTGGAGGAGGTTCCCGAAGCCCAGGGCGAGGGGCCCGTCGCCGGACCTGGCGGGAGGGTCGCACGGGTTCGAATCCCGTCGCCCCGCACCCGGACCGGAGACGCCCCTGGATCAGCGCTCCTCGGGTCGCAGAAGCCGTATGAAGTCACGGAACGCGGCCGGCATGTCCACCGCGTCCGGGTCGAGCAGCCACTGGAACTGCAGCCCGTCCATCACCGCCGTCAGCAGCGGCGCCGCCCGCTCCGGGGTGAGCCCGCCGGGCAGTTCGTCGCCGAACTCGGCGCGCAGCACCTCCGCCATGCTCTCCCGCACCTGCCCGTAGCGCTCGGTGAAGAAGGCCCGCGCCGGGTGGTCCTCGGTGACGCTCTCGCCGAGCAGCGCCGAGAAGGTCTGCACGATCCCCGGGCGCATCGCGTTGTACTCGACCAGCGACTCCAGGAGGTCGAGCCGCCAGCGCTCCCGGTCCCGGCCGCCGCTGGTGTCCCAGCGGTCGCGCTCCTCCAGGACCGCGACGAGCAGCGCCTCCTTGGTGGGGAAGTAGTGCAGCAGGCCCTGCTGGGTCAGCCCGACCCGCTCGGCGACCGCGCCCAGGGCCGCGCCCCGGTAACCGCGCTCGGCGATCACTTCGAGGGCGGCGCGGACGATCTCCGCCTTGCGCTCCTCGCTCCTGGCCCGTGCCATGGCCCCGTTTCCCTTCCGAAGGTCCCGTCGGGAGGACCGTACGCCATTCCGGAGATAACGAAATGCTCACGCAACCTACCGATCTACAGGTAGGTGAGTCACCATGGCCGCACAACGCCCACGACGAGGAGGTACGGCCGTGGCAGACACGAACGCGGTGCGCGAAGAGGCCGTCGAGGCGGCCCTGGCCAAGCTCGGCCTGGACGCCAAGGCCCGGCTGCTCGGCGGCCAGGACATGTGGTCGCTGCCCGCCCTGCCCGAGATCGGCCTGGCGTCGGTGGTCATGTCCGACGGGCCGATCGGCGTCCGCGGGGGCCGCTGGACCGCCGACGACCCGTCCGTCGCCCTGCCCTCCCCGACCGCCCTCGCCGCCGCCTGGGACCCGGCACTCGCTCGCCGGGCGGGCCGGCTGCTCGCCCAGGAGGCCCGCCGCAAGGGCGTCCACGTCCTCCTCGCCCCCACCGTCAACCTGCACCGCAGCCCGCTCGGCGGCCGCCACTTCGAGGCCTACAGCGAGGACCCGTATCTCACCGGCGCCATCGGCACCGGCTACGTCCAGGGCGTCCAGGACGGCGGCGTCGGCACCACCGTCAAGCACTTCGTGGGCAACGACGCCGAGACCGACCGCTTCACCGTCGACAACCGCATCGCCCCGCGCCCGCTGCGCGAGCTCTACCTCGCCCCCTTCGAGGCCATCGTCGCCAACGCCCACCCCTGGGGCATCATGACCGCCTACAACCAGGTCAACGGCGTGACGATGACCGAGCACCGGTACCTGGTGAACGAGGTGCTGCGCGGCGAGTGGGGCTTCGACGGGTACAACGTCTCCGACTGGATGGCCGCCCGCTCGACCACCGGCGCCATCACCGGCGGCCTCGACGCCGCCATGCCGGGCCCGCGCACCGTGTACGGGGAGGCGCTCGCCGCCGCCGTCCGGGCCGGCGAGGTCGCCGAGTCCGCCGTCGACACCGCCGTACGCAACGTCCTCCGGCTCGCCGCCCGCGTCGGTGCCCTCGAAGGCGCCCCGGCCGCCGTCACCGAGCTCCCCGAGGCGATCGACGGCGACGCGCTCGCCCGCGAGATCGCCCGCCGCGGCTTCGTCCTCGTCCGCAACGAGGGCCAGGCCCTCCCGCTGAAGCCCGGCACCGTCGCGCTCTCCGGCGCCGCCGCCCGCGACGCCCGCGTCCTCGGCGGCGGCTCCGCGCAGGTCTTCCCCGACCATGTCGTCCCGCCGCTCGACGGCCTCGCCGCCGCGCTCCCCGAGGGCAGCCTCACGTACGCGATCGGCGCCGACCCCAGCGACGAACTCGCCCCCGCCGACCAGGGGTTCACCCTCCGCGCCGTGTGCCGTGACGCCTCCGGCACGCTCATCGGCGAGGGCAGTCTGCCCAACGGCCAGGTCCAGTGGATCGGCGACGACCTCCCGGCCGGCGCCACCCACGACACCCTCGCCTCCGTCGAGGTCACCGGCACCTTCACCCCGCGCGAGAGCGGCGCGCACTCCTTCGGCACCCGCGGCCTCGGCGCGTACACCCTCACCGTCGCCGGCCGGACCCTCTTCGACGGCGTGCAGACCATGAGCCCGGAGACCGACCCCTTCGAGGCCTTCTTCGGCTCGCCCGTCGAGCGCGGCAAGGTCGTCCTCACGGCCGGTGAGACCGTCGAGGTCTCCCTCCGGCACACCCTGGACAAGGAGTTCGCGGCCCCGCTGCCTGCCGTGATGTTCTCCTTCGTCCACCTCGGTCCGCGCCGTGGCCCCGACGAACTGATCGCCGAAGCCGTCGCCGCCGCGCGCGCCGCCGACACCGCCGTCGTGGTCGTCGCCACCACCGAGCGCGTCGAGTCCGAGGGCTTCGACCGCAAGGACCTCGCCCTGCCGGGGCGCCAGGACGACCTCGTACGGGCCGTCGCCGCCGCCAACCCGAACACGGTCGTGGTCGTCAACGCCGGCTCCCCGGTGGAGCTGCCATGGCGCGAGGACGTCGCCGCGATCCTGCTGAGCTGGTTCCCGGGGCAGGAGGGCGGCGCCGCGCTCGCCGACGTCCTCACCGGCGCCGAGGAACCCGGCGGCCGGCTCCCCACCACCTGGCCCGTCACCCTCGCCGACGCCCCGGTCACCGAGGTCGCCCCGGCCGACGGCCGACTCGCGTACGAAGAGGGCGTGTTCATCGGCTACCGGGCGTGGGACAAGGCCGGCGCCGTCCCCGCGTACCCCTTCGGCCACGGCCTCGGCTACACCACCTGGGCGTACGAATCCCTCGACCTCGGCCCCGACTCGGCCACCGTCCGGCTCACCAACACCGGTACGCGCACCGGCCGCGAGGTCGTCCAGCTCTACCTCGCCCCGGTCGGCGACTCCGTGGAGCGCCCGGCGCGCTGGCTGGCCGGCTTCGCGAGTGTCGAGGCCGCCGCGGGCGAGACGGTCGAGGTCGGCATCGAACTCCCGCGCCGCGCCTTCGAGATCTGGGACGAGGGCAAGCACGCCTGGACCCTGGTGCGCGGTACGTACGAGGTCCACGCGGCCCACTCCCTCACGGACCCCCGCCTGACCGCACGCCTCGACGTCTGAGACGTATCCGTGACGACCGGTCCCGGGGCGGACCCTGACATCCGCCCCGGGGCCCTACGGCTTCGTGATCCGCCGGTACGCGATCTCCGCGAGCCGCGCCTGGCCGTCCTTGCTCGGGTGGAAGAAGTCCCACGGGCTGAGCTGCGGCCGGTCGAAGGCGAAGCCGAAGACCGCGCCGCCGTCGTCGCGGCAGCGCGGGTCCTTCGCGCACTCCTCGCGGAGCACCCGGTTGTACGCCACGACCCGGTCCCGTACGGCCGTCCGGCGCCGCTCGGCGGCCGGGCCCAGATCCGTCGCGTCCTTGAGCATCGCGCCGCAGACACCCAGCTGCCACACCTGGCGGCCCAGCGGGCTGACCCGGCCGGTCTCCCACAGACGCCGCAGGTCGGGCAGGCTCGACACGTACACCTGCGCCTTCGGCGCCCCGGCGCGCAGCCGGCCGAGGGCCGCCACGAAGGAGGCACGGAAGTCGTCGACCGGGGTCATGTCCTCGGCCCGGTCGCGGCACGCGTCGTTCGCGCCCATCATCACCGTGACCAGCTCGGGCCGTTCGGCCGCCGCCGCGGCCATCTGCTCCGGCAGCTCCGCCATCCGCGCGCCGCTGCGGGCCAGGTTCCAGCTCCGGCCGGCCACCCGCGCCGGGCCGAGCAGCCGCAGCGCCAGGCTGTTGACCTGGGCGTCCGTGCCCGTCGCCCAGGACACCTCGGGGCAGTCCGCCAGGACCGTACAGGCGTCGAAGGCGCGGGTGACGGAGTCGCCGACGGCGGCGACCGAACCGGGCGAGACGTCCCACACGGGCTTCGGCGGCCGCGGTTTCGGCGACGCCGCCCGCGTCCGTCCCGTCGGCGAGTCCGGCCCGCCGTCCGCGTTCGAACAGCCCGCGAGCACCGTCACGGCGCACAGCAGCGCCGTCCCCGCGGCGGCGGTACGGAATCGGTGTCGCCCGTGCGGCATCCCGCGGCCCCTCCTCGGCGTCCTGGCGAGTGAAAGCTTCGTGTCCACCCGCCCCCGACCGACCGTACGTCACCCCGACCCGGGCGCGGCACGGTAGCTTTTCCCCCGTCGAACCAGAGGCGCCCCTGCCGATCGGCTCCGGTAAATTACATCACGTCACATGCTGTCCCCTTTTTGGGGGTTTGCGAAGCCGCTTCTTCGTGATGTTGTTTACTGAGGCCGCTGGGAAAGGCGAACCTCGTCCCACACTGGAGGTCCCGGTGACGACACGTGGAGTCCTGTACGTTCACTCCGCACCGCGCGCGCTCTGCCCGCACGTCGAATGGGCGGTCGCGGGCGTCCTCGGTGCGCGGGTCCAGCTCGACTGGATCCGCCAGCCCGCGTCCCCGGGCACCTGGAGAGCCGAGTTCTCCTGGCAGGGCGAGACCGGCACCGCCTCCAAACTCGCCTCGGCCCTCCGCGGCTGGCAGTTGCTCCGCTTCGAGGTCACGGCCGAGCCCTCCGCCCACGCCGAGGGCGAGCGCTACAGCGCCACCCCCGACCTCGGCATCTTCCACGCCGTCACCGGCATCCACGGCGACATCCTGATCCCCGAGGACCGGCTGCGCGCCGCCCTGGCCCGCGCCGCGCAGGGCGAAACGGTCCTGGAGGCCGAGATCGCCAAGCTCCTCGGCAAGCCCTGGGACGACGAACTGGAGCCGTTCCGGTACGCGGGCGAGGGAGCGCCGGTGCGCTGGCTCCACCAGGTGGTCTAGGGCCTGGCCCAGGAGTCCGGAGAGGTCGTAGATTCCCCTCGGGGGGTGTGCGATGGAGGCACGGGGAACGACGGCGGCCGGAAAGGCCGCCGTTCTGCTGTCCGGTGACGGGTCCGGACCCGGCGGGGGCGCCTGGTGGTGGCTGTTCACCGCGGTGGGCGTGGTGGCGGCGTTCGTGGCCGGGTATGTGCTGGGCCGGCGGCGGCCCGCACCCGCGGAGCGGCCCGAGGGGCGAGCCGTGGGGCGGGCCGTGGGGCGGGCCTGGGGGCCGGTGGGCGCCGCGTCGCGGGTACGGCCCGCCGTCCTGAACAAGCACGACCGCAGGCCCGCCGCTCGGCGCCGCGGCGTGCCGGACGGGGCCGTCCTCCCGCTCGCCTTCCTCGGGCTCGCCGCCTTTCTGGCGGTCCTCTGGGCGGTCTGGCCCGATACGGAGGACTTCGCCCCGGAGCCGGACGGCCGGCCGACCGCCACCGCCGCGCCGTCCTCCTCCCAGGCGCCCGCCCGCACCTGGGAGGTGCCGCCCGTCCGGGTCGAGGAGGAGGAACCCGGCGCCTGGGCCGTGCGCGACACCGTCGTCCAGGTCCGGCTCGACGGGCTCACCGCCTACGGCGCGGGCGACGGCAAGACGCGCTGGAACGTCGCCGCGCCCGCCCGCGAGGCCGTCTGCCGGATGAGCCCGCGGGCCGGGCAGGACGTCGGCCTCATCGCGTACGGACGCCACGGCAAGCCCTGTGCGACCGTCGTCGCCGTCCACACCGGCACCGGCAAGGCGCTGTGGCAGCGGCCCGTCGGCGGCAAGGGCGTCTACGGCGTCGCGGTCGGCGGCCCCGTCGCCGTGATCGCCGAGGGCTCCGTGGTCCTCGGCCGCGACGCGGAGAGCGGCGCGGCCCGCTGGGAGTACCCGATGCGGGAGTCCTGCGCGGTCCTTGCGGTGGACGCCGACCCGGCCCGTACGCTCCTCGTCGAGCGATGCGACGACACGTCCGCGCGCCTCACCGCGCTCGACACCGCGACCGGCAAGGAGCGATGGACGCGGGCCCTGGACGTCGCGTCCGGACTGACCGCGTCCGTGGTGTCGGTGACGCCCCCGGTCGTCGCCGTCGACGAGGAGGACGAGCGCGGCACTCGGGCGATCCTCGCGTACGACGACGCCGGCCGGCCCACGGCGACGGTGCCGCTGGTGGGGCCCGCCGGCACGATCGACCCGTCCGGCTACCGTCCGGTGGTGGCGGGCGGACGGCTGTTCGTCACCGTGGAGGAGTCCTCGTCAGTGGCGATGGAGGTGCTCGCGTACGCCCTGGACGGCGGCCGGAAGCTGTGGTCGTACCGCGACGAGGACATGCTGGAGGCGCTCGCGGCCGAACCGGACGGCAGCGTCGGCGTCCTCAGGCACGGCGGGAACGTCGTCGTGCTCGACCCCGCCACCGGGAAGCGACTGCGCCAGGTCGGCCCGGACCAGCGGCCCGGGGAGCAGAAGGTCTCGATCTACCCCGACCTCTATGTGGCGGCGGGCGACCACGTGGTCGTCAACAAGATCTCGATGTCCGGCGAACCGGCCCTCTTCGGGATCCGCTGACGAGTCCCGCACATGCCGAAGGCCCCCGGGCGGAACGTGAACGTTCCGCCCGGGGGCCTTTCAAGCGAGAGGTGACGCCGGAGCACCCCTTCTTCGTGCGCCCCTCGCACCGCTGCGCGGGCTTCGGAGCGCTGTGCCGGACTCCGTCCGGCGGGCCGGCGTGGGTCCGGTCGGCGGCCGGTCACACGGAACGGAACGCCAGCACCACGTTGTGGCCGCCGAAGCCGAACGAATTGTTGATCGCGGCGATCGTGCCCTGCGGCAGCTCGCGCGGCTCGTTCAGGACGATGTCCGCCTCGACGTCCGGGTCCAGGTCGTCGACGTTGATCGTCGGCGGGGCCAGGCGGTTGTGGAGCGCGAGGACCGTGGCGACGGTCTCGATGCCGCCGGCGCCGCCCAGGAGGTGGCCGGTCATCGACTTGGTCGCGGAGATCGCGACGTGGTCCAGGTCGTCGCCCAGGACCTTGCGCAGCGCCTTGATCTCGGCGACGTCGCCCTGCGGCGTCGACGTGGCGTGCGCGTTGAGGTGCACGACCTCGGAGGGCTTGAGGTCCGTCGCGTCGAGCAGGTTCTGCATGGCGGCGGCGATGCCCCGGCCGGTCGGCTCGGGCTGCGCGATGTGGTGGCTGTCGGCCGACAGGCCCTGGCCCAGCGCCTCGCAGTAGATCTTCGCGCCGCGCGCCTTCGCGTGCTCCTCGGACTCGAGCACGATGACGCCCGCGCCCTCGCCCAGGATGAAGCCGTCGCGCGCCTTGTCGTACGGGCGGGAGGCCTTCTCGGGCTCGTCGTTGTTCTTGGACATCGCCATCATGTTGGCGAAGGCCGCGATGGGCAGCGGGTGGATCGCCGCCTCGGTGCCGCCGGCGACGACCACGTCGGCACGGCCGCTGCGGATCATCTCGATGGCGTAGCCGATGGCCTCGGCACCCGACGCGCACGCGGAGACCGGGGTGTGCACGCCCGCCTGGGCGTTCACCTCCAGACCGACGTTCGCGGAAGGGCCGTTGGGCATGAGCATCGGCACGGTGTGCGGGGAGACGCGGCGCACGCCGGACTCCTTCAGCACGTCGTACTGGTCGAGCAGGGTGGTCACACCGCCGATGCCGGAGGCGATGACCGTGCCGAGCCGCTCGGGGGTGATCTGGGCGTCCTCGCCCTCACCGGCCGGGCCGGTGTAGCCCGCGTCGGCCCACGCCTCGCGCGCCGCGATCAGCGCGAACTGCGCCGAGCGGTCCAGCTTGCGGGCCTGCGGGCGGGGGATCACCTCGGACGGGTCCACGGCGGCCAGTGCGGCGATCCGCACGGGCAGCTCCGCGAAACGCTCGCCCTCCAGGTGCCGGACGCCGGAGCGACCCGCGAGGAGACCCTCCCAGGTCGAAGCGGAGTCGCCACCCAGCGGAGTGGTTGCGCCGATACCGGTGACGACCACGGTGCGATTGGTCGAGCTCACAGGAATTCTTTCTCCATGTGTGTGATGGTCGAAAAACGGCGCCACCGCTGGGTGGCGGACCGGTTCAGCCGGACCGGTCCAGCCGGGACGGTGCCCGGCTGGGGCCGGATCAGGCCTGGTTCTTGAGGATGTACGCGGTCGCGTCGCCCACGGTCTTGAGGTTCTTGACGTCCTCGTCCGGGATCTTGACGTCGAAGCGCTCTTCGGCGGCCACGACGACCTCGACCATGGACAGCGAGTCGACGTCCAGGTCGTCGGTGAAGGACTTGTCCAACTGGACGTCCTCGGTCGGGATGCCGGCGATCTCGTTGACGATCTCGGCGAGACCCTCGACGATCTGCTCCTGGGTGGCGGCCATGGTGGCGCTCCTTCTGGTGTGTTCTGTGAGAAACGGGCTTCCGGATGATCCGGAGTGCCTAGGGGAGAGTAACGACCGTCGCGGCGAAGACGAGACCCGCCCCGAAGCCGATGATGAGCGCCGTATCGCCGCTCTTGGCCTTGCCGGTCGCCAGGAGCCGCTCCATCGCGAGCGGGATCGAGGCGGCCGAGGTGTTGCCGGTGGTCTCGATGTCACGGGCGACCGTGACGTGCTCCGGCAGCTTGAGCGTCTTCACCATCGAGTCGATGATCCGCATGTTGGCCTGGTGCGGGATGAAGACATCCAGGTCGTCCGCCGTGATGCCGGCGGCGTCCAGGGCCTGCTGGGCGACCTTCGCCATCTCGAAGACGGCCCAGCGGAACACCGCCTGGCCCTCCTGCGTGATGGCGGGGAACTTGACCTCGCCCTGCTGGTTGAGGGGCAGCTTCGACACGTCGCCGACCTGGAACTCGTTCCACGGCACGGTCTGCTTGATGGTCTCGGCCTTGTCGCCCTCGGAACCCCACACGGTGGGGCCGATCCGCGGCTCGTCGGACGGGCCGACGATCACGGCGCCGGCGCCGTCGCCGAACAGGAAGGCCGTCGCGCGGTCCTCCAGGTCCGTCAGGTCGCTGAGCCGCTCGACGCCGATGACGAGGACGTACTCGGCCGAACCCTCGACGATCATGCCCTTGGCGAGCGTGAGCCCGTAGCCGAAGCCCGCGCAGCCGGCGGAGATGTCGAACGCGGCGGGCTTGCCGGCGCCGACCTTGTCGGCGATCTCGGTGGCCACGGCCGGGGTCTGCTTGAAGTGCGACACCGTCGAGACGACGACCGCGCCGATCTGGCTGGGGTCGATCCCGGCGTCGGCGATCGCCTTGCCGGCGGCCTCCACCGACATCGCGGTGACGGTCTCCTCGGGGGACGCCCAGTGGCGGGTCGCGATGCCGGACCGCGAACGGATCCACTCGTCGGACGAGTCGATCTTCTCGAGGATCACCTCGTTGGGCACCACGCGGGTCGGGCGGTAGCCGCCGACGCCCATGATGCGCGCGTACGGGTGGCCCTTGCTGGGCTTGATCTTCGCCATGCTTGTCGACACTCCTTGTCAGGCCGTGGCCGTCTCGGCGACGAGCGTGCGGGCCGCGTCGAGGTCGTCGGGGGTCTTCAGCGCCACGGTGCGGACACCGGGCAGGGCGCGCTTCGCGATACCGGTGAGGGTGCCGCCGGGGCACACCTCGATCAGGGCGGTCGCGCCGAGGGTCTGGAAGGTCTCCATGCACAGGTCCCAGCGGACCGGGTTGGCGACCTGGCCGACCAGGCGGGCGATGACCTCGGCGCCGCCGGTGACGACCTGGCCGTCCTTGTTGGAGACGTACCGCACGGCCGGGTCGGCCGGGGACAGCTCCGCGGCGGCCTGCTCCAGCTTCGCGACCGCCGGGGCCATGTGGTGCGTGTGGAACGCGCCGGCGACCTGCAGCGGGACCACCCGGCGGACGCCCTCGGGCTTGTCCTCGGCCAGGGCGGCCAGCTGCTCCATGGTGCCGGCGGCCACGATCTGGCCGGCACCGTTCACGTTCGCGGGGGTCAGACCGAGCTTCTCGAGGTGGGGGACGATCACCTCGGGGTCGCCGCCGAGCATCGCGGACATGCCGGTCTCGGTGATCGCGGCGGCCTCGGCCATCGCGAGACCGCGGGTACGGACCAGGCGCAGCGCGGCGGTGTCGTCGAGGACACCGGCGAACGCGGCCGCGGTGAACTCGCCGACGCTGTGACCGGCGACCGCGCCGGGCGCGAGGCCGATGCCGTCACCGAGCGCGTCACCGAGGGCGGTGGCGGACAGCAGGCCCGCGGCGACCAGCAGGGGCTGGGCCACGGCGGTGTCGCGGATCTCGTCCGCGTCCGCCTTCGTGCCGTAGTGGGCGAGGTCGAGCCCGATGGCGTCGGACCACGCGGCGACGCGGTCGGCGGCACCGGGGAGTTCGAGCCAGGGAGTCAGGAAGCCGGGCGTCTGGGCGCCTTGGCCGGGAGCGACGAGTACGAGCACCCTCACACTCTCTCTTGGGGACGGTCCCCGACGCCCGTGGGGACAAGGACGAAGAACCGTCGGGGGAATTGTTGGTGTTCGACAAAAGTCTAGGACTGCGTCTCCGCGTCGGCCAAGCGCCCGAGGATCAGGGCGATCCGCAGGGTGAACGCCGAGCGCACATCGGAAGGTGACCAGCCGGTGACGTCGGTCACACGTCGGAGCCGGTAGCGCACGGTGTTCGGGTGCACGAACAACATCCGCGCCGCGCCCTCCAGACTGCTCGCCTGCTCCAGATAGACGCTGAGTGTTTCCAGGAGCGCCGAGCCCGCTTCCTCCAGCGGTCTGTAGATCTCCTCCACCAGCTGCTCGCGCGCCGAAGGGTCGGAGGCGATGGCGCGCTCCGGCAGGAGATCGTCCGCGAGTACGGGGCGCGGGGCGTCCTGCCAGGCCGTGCAGGCCTTCAGGCCGGCCGCCGCGGCCTGCGCGGACCGGGTCGCGGCGAGCAGATCGGGCACGACGGGCCCGGCGACGACGGGGCCCGCGGCATACGGCCCGATCAGCGCCTTCGCCACGGCGAGCGGGTTGTCGTTGCCGCCCGCGATGACGACGAGACGGTCGCCGAGGACGCCGGTGAGGACCTGGAGCTTGGCGTGCCGGGCGGCGCGGCGGATCGCCTCCACGGTCAGCTCGGAGTCGCCGTCGGGCGCGGTGCCGAGCACCACGCACACGTTCTCCGGCGAGTTCCAGCCGAGCGCGGCGGCCCGGGACACGGCGCCCTCGTCGGCCTCGCCGGAGAGCACCGCGTTCACGACGAGCGACTCCAGGCGCGCGTCCCAGGCACCCCGGGCCTCGGCGGCCTGCGCGTACACCTGGGCGGTGGCGAAGGCGATCTCGCGTGCGTAGACGAGCAGCGCCTCGCGCAGCACGCGCTCGTCGCCCGGCGCCGCGACCTCGTCGATCGCCGCTTCCATGACCTCGATGGTCGTCCGCACCATCTCGACGGTCTGCCGGAGCGTGATCGCCCGGGTCAGCTCGCGCGGCGCGGTCCCGAAGACGTCGGTCGAGATCGCCTGTGGCGTCTCCGGGTGCCGGAACCACTCGGTGAACGCGGCGATACCGGCCTGCGCGACCAGCCCGATCCACGACCGGTTCTCGGGCGGCATCGCCCGGTACCACGGCAGCGACTCGTCCATGCGGGCAATGGCGTTGGCGGCGAGCCGCCCGGAGGACTGTTCGAGGCGCTTCAGGGTCGCGGAATGCGGGTGAGCGGCGTTCACGGGTTCAGACACGGGGACAAGACTGCCTTATCGGGACGGCCACGTGTCGGGTCGGGGCGGGGGCGCGCGTGTGGGGCGCGCGGTTTTCGGGGCCCGGGGCCGCCCGGGGGCCGGCCGGGGAGCGCCCCGGGGCCCCTGCGGACCGCGCGGTTCCGGATCCGAACGGTCCCGCCGGGAAACGCCGCGTGCCGCGTACGGGAGGGCGAGGGAGAGTCCTCGGGCCGCGTGAAGGCCGGTCCGAGTCGACAGGGAGACGCCCGGCGATCGGCTCGAAGCCGAGCCCGAGCCGTGGCGGGAGCCCCCGGAGGGTCCCCTGCGGATCGCTCCGGGCGCCCGCGGGTCGCGTACGGGAGGGCGGGGGCGTGTCCTCGCCGCGCGAAGGTTGGTCTGGAGCCGGGGCGGGGCCGCGCCGTGCGGCCCGCGGCCGCGCGCAGGGGGCGGGCGCCGCTACCGTGATCCCGTGATACGTATCCAGCGCGCCGGCGAGCGGTACCCCGGGGGTGACGCGGAGGCCGGGATCGACACCCGCCACGCCTTCTCCTTCGGGCGCTTCTACGAACCCGACAACCTGCGCTTCGGCGCGCTGCTCGCGTGCAACGAGGAGCGGCTCGCGCCCGGTGCGGGCTTCGAGGAGCATCCGCACAGCCACACCGAGATCGTCACCTGGGTCGTCGAGGGCGAGCTGACCCACCGTGACTCGACCGGACACGCCACCGTGGTGCGCCCGGGCGACCTCCAGCGGCTCTCCTCGGCCTCCGGGGCCCGCCATGTGGAGCGCAACGACGGCCCGGACCCGCTGGTCTTCGTGCAGATGTGGCTGGCCCCGCTGGACCCGGGCGGCGACCCGTCGTACGAGATCGTCCGCGGCATCGCCGACGCCACGCCGTACGACCTCCCGGCCGCCGGCGCGCTCCTCCACGTCCGCCGCCTGGAGACGGGCGAGCGCACCGCCCTCCCGGACGCGGAGTCGCTGTACGTGCACGTGGTGCGCGGCACGGTCCGGCTGGCGGGGGAGGAACTGGCGCCCGGTGACGCGGCACGGGTGACGGGGGAGAAGGACCTGGCGCTCCTGGCGACGGGCGACGCGGAGGTCCTGGTGTGGGAGATGCGGGGCGCTTCCGGGGCCGTGTGACAGCGGGGGCCGACCCCCTCGGCCCGGTGGGGGCCTCCGCGCCGCCGGTCCTCACCGCACCGCGCTCTTCGCCTGCCACTGCTCCCAGCTCAGGTTCCAGTCCCCGTAGCCGTTCCCCTCCGCCACCACGCCCTTCGTGTCCGCGCCCTTGATCTCGAACGGGTCGCCGGGGCGCAGGGCCGCGAAGAGGGACGAGGCCTGTTCCGTGCTCATGCCGATGCAGCCCGAGCTCTTGTTGGCGCGCCCGAAGTACGCCGCGTTCCACGGGGCCGCGTGCGCGTACATCCCCGACCAGGTCAGCCGCATCGAGTACGCGACCTGCTTGTCGTACGCGTCGCCGAGGCCGACCGTCTCCGAGTTCATCCGGATCGTGCCCTCCTTCGCCATCAGCACGGCCGTGCCCCGCCAGGACCGCTTGTCGCCGCCGGGCGTGCCGCCGGAGACCGGGATGGTGGTGGCGGTCCTGCCGTCGCGGACCACGGTGAGCTTCTTGCGGTCGAGGTCGACCTTGACGACCCGGGACACCGGGTCGACGGTGAAACCGGTGCGGTAGTCCCGTACGAACCAGCCGCCCGCCCGCCCCGAGTCCGTCCCGTTGAGGGTGGCCTCCAGCGTGACCTTGGTGCCCGGCTTCCAGTACTCCTTCGGCCGCCAGTCGACCCGGTCCCGGCCCGAGTAGTCCGTCACCCAGCCCCAGGAGCCCTCGGTGGCGTTGGAGGTGGTGACCTTCAACTGGCGTTCCACGTCCGCCTTGTTGGCGACCGGCCGGTCGAAGACGATCGACAGCGGCTGGGCGACCCCGACGGTGGTGTCCTTGCCGGGCGCCAGGGTCAGCTTGTTGACCGTGTCCGCGGCCGGGGTCGAGAAGGTCGAGCGCGAGGTGGTCTCCTTGCCGCCCGTGCCGCGGGCGGTGACCTCGACGGTGTACGAGGTGCCGGGCGCGGCCTTGCGGTCGGAGGTCCAGGCCGAACCGTCCGAACCGGTACGGCCCGCGAGCTCGCCGCCCTTCGCGTCGACGACCTTGACCGCGGCGAGTGAGCCGCCGCTCGCCGTCACGGTGACCGGCTTCCCGGCGGCCGGCGGGACCACGGTCACCTTCGCGGGGGCCCCGTCCGGTGCGGCGGCGGACGCGGCGCCCTTGGGCGAGGCGTCGTCCGCCGTCGCCGCCGAGCAGGCGGTCAGGGTCACGGCCGAGAGCAGGAACAGGGATACACGTATGCGGGTGCGCAGCACGGGACGGACCTCCAGGAGGCTGCGGGAAAAGGTGGGATGCGTCGGACTGTAGGCCGCCCCGCGCACCCTCCGCCCCGCCCCCGGCCCATGTGACGGCGGCTGCCGAGAAACGGTCATCGTCCGGTCACATTCCTCGCGCGGACCGGTCAATACCGGCTGTGAGCCTGCTGTGCGCCCCACCACCGAACGGGGCGGAACAAGGAGGCTCCCCGTTGTGTCAGCGCTGCTCGTGACGCCCGCACCCGCGCCCGTGCCCGCCCACGCCGCCGTGCCGCTGCGGCTCGGACCGGTCACCCCGGAGACGTACCGCGCGTTCCTCGCCACCCGCTCCACCGGACCCCACGGGCCCAGCTTCCTCCAACTCCCCTCCTGGGCCCAGGTGAAGGAGGGCTGGTCGCACCGGCTCATCGGCTGGGGCCCGGAGTCGGGCGAGCTCACCGGAGCCGCCCTGGTGCTGCTCCGCGCCTTCCCCGGCACCCGCAAGTACTTCGCGTACCTCCCCGAGGGGCCGGTCGCCGACTGGGCCGACCCCGACATCGACGCCTGGCTCGGCCCGCTCCTCACGCACCTGCGGGCGGCCGGCGCCTTCGCCGTACGGATCGGGCCCGGGCCCGACCACCGGCGCTGGAGCGCCGCGACCCTCAAGGCGCACACCGGGCCCGGCCGGCACCTCGCCGACGTCCTCGCCACCGAGGTCGACCCGCTCGGCTCGGCCGTCGCCGAACGCCTGCGCGCCCGCGGCTGGCGCAAGTGCGGCGGCGACTCCCAGGACGGCGCCGACGCCCAGCCCCGGCACGTCTACCAGGTGCCGCTCACCGGCCGCAGCGCCGACGACCTGTGGAACGGCCTCAACCAGGAGTGGCGGCGCAACATCCGCAAGGCCCGCAAGAGCGGTGTCGAGGTCGTCGTCGGATCGGCGGCGGATCTGCCCGAGTTCCACCGCCTCCTGCGCATCACCGAGGAACGCGACGGCTTCCGGCTCGGCCGCTCCCTCGCGTACTACGAGCGCCAGTACGCCGTCCTGAACGCCGAGCGGCCGGGCACCATGAAGCTGTATCTCGCCCGCCACGAGGGCGAGATCCTGGCCGCCCACACCATGATCACGGTCGGCCGGCGGGTCTGGTACCAGACCGGCGCCTCCGCCGACCACCGCCGCGAGGTCCGCCCCTCCAACGCCCTGCAGTGGGGCATGATGCTCGACGCCCACGCGCTCGGCGCCGACGTCTACGACCTGCGCGGGGTACCCTCCACCCTCGACCCCGACGACCGCGCCCACGGGCTGCTTCGCTGGAAGCTCGGCACCGGCGGACAGGTCGTCGAGACCCTGGGGGAGTGGGAGACACCGATGCCCGGCACGACCAACCACGCGCTGTACCGCGCCTTCCAGGCGTATCTGGCCCGCCGATGACCTCTGTCACGCGGACCGCCGTCGCCGAGCCCCGCGAGCGGACGTCGGTCCTCCGCAGCGGCGCCCTCATGGCGGCCGGCTCGCTGGTCTCCCGCGCCACCGGCTTCGTACGCTCCGCGGTCGTCGCGGCGGCCATCGGCACCGGCTTCGTCGCCGACGGCTACGCGGTTGGCAACTCCGTACCGACCATCGTCTACATGCTGCTCCTCGGCGGCGCCCTCAACGCCGTCTTCGTGCCCGAACTGGTCAAGGCGGCCAAGGAGCACGAGGACGGCGGCGTCGCCTACACCGACCGGCTGCTCACCGTCTGCGTGCTCGCCCTCACCGTCCTCACGGCGGTCGCCGTGCTCGCCGCGCCCGCGATCGTCGACGGCTACACCGACTACACGGGCGCGCAGCGCGACACGACCATCGCCTTCGCCCGCTCGTGCCTGCCGCAGATCCTCTTCCTGGGGCTCTTCACCCTGCTCGGTCAAGTGCTCAACGCGCGCGGCCGGTTCGGCGCGATGATGTGGACGCCGGTCCTCAACAACATCGTCGTCATCGGTGTGTTCGCGCTCTTCCTCGTGGTCTCCGACGGCGGCGGACTCACCGCGGGCGAGACCGCGTTGCTCGGCTGGGGCACCACCGCGGGCATCGCCGTCCAGGCGCTCGCCCTCGTGCCCTCGCTGCGCGCGGCCGGCTTCCGCTGGCGCCCACGCCTCGACTGGCGCGGCAGCGGACTCACCGCGCCGCTGCGGGCGGCCGGCTGGCTGGTGCTGCTCGTGCTCACCAACCAGGCCGCGTACTGGGTGACGACCAAGGTCGCCACCGCGGCCGGCCAGCGCGCCGAGGGCGCCGGGCTCAGCGCGTACAACAACGCCTATCTGCTGTGGGCGGTCCCGCACGGCATCATCACCGTCGCCCTCGTCACCGCGCTCATGCCGCGCATGAGCGGGGCGGCGGCCGAGGGCGACCTCACCGCCGTGCGCCGCGACGTCGCCTACGCGCAGCGCACCACGGCCGCGGCCGTCGTCCCCGCCGCGTGCGCGCTCTTCGCGCTCGCGGTGCCGCTGATGGCGACCGTCTTCCAGTACGGAGTGACGGACGCGGGCGCGGTCCGCTCGATGTCCTGGATCCTGATGGCCCTCGCGCCGGGCCTGATCGCGCTGTCCGGCCAGTACGTGTGCACCCGCGCCTTCTACGCGATGCGCGACACCCGCACCCCGTTCCTGCTCAACCTCGTCATCGCCGGCCTGAACGCGCTGCTCGCCGGCGTCTCGTACGCGGTGCTCCCGGCCCGCTGGGCGGTCGCCGGCATGGCGGCCGGCTACTCGCTCGCCCTGTGGGCGGGCTGGGGGCTGACGGCGTGGGTCCTGTCCCGGAGGCTGCGGGGCGTGGTGTGCGCCGGCGGTACGGGGGCGGGCGCGGCGCTCGTACGGCTTCTGGTCGCCGCCGTTCCGGCCGCGGGCCTCGGCCTGCTGACCGCCGACCTGACCGCCGACCTGACCGGTCCCGCCGGGTCCGTACCCTCCGGCCTGGCCGGCGCCGTCGCGATCCTCGCCGTCTTCGCGCTGCTCGCCCGCCCGCTGCGGCTCGCCGAGGTGCGGGCGCTGATCGGGAACGCGACCGGCCGCGTCCACCGTCTCACCAGGCGGCCCCGATGACCGCGCCCACGACCGACCGCTCTGACCTTGGGATACTCCACAGATGCCACGCGTGCTCCTGATCGAAGACGACCCTTCCGTCCGCGAGGGCGTCGAGCTCGGACTGCGGCGCCGCGGGCACGAGGTGCGCACCGCCGCGACCGGTGAGGCGGGGCTCGCCGCGCTCCGCGAGTTCCGGCCCGACCTGCTGCTGCTCGACCTGATGCTGCCCGGCATGAACGGCGTCCAGGTGTGCCGTCGGGTGCGTGAGAGCAGTCAGCTGCCGATCATCATGCTCACCGCCCGCGGCGACGACTTCGACGTCGTGGTGGGCCTGGAGGCGGGCGCCGACGACTACATCGTCAAGCCCGCCCGTACCGAGGTCATCGAGGCCCGGATCCGCGCCGTGCTCCGCCGCATCGAGGAACCGGGCGGCGGGCGCCCGGCCGTGGAGTTCCACGGCGAACTGGCCGTCGACCGGGTCGGACTGACCGTCGCCAAGAACGGCGAACGCGTCGCCCTCGCCCCCTCCGAGCTCAAGCTGCTGCTCCACCTCACCGCCGCCCCCGAGCAGGTCTTCAGCCGCCAGCAGCTCCTCGAACACGTCTGGGAGCACAGCTTCCACGGCGACGCGCGCCTGGTCGACGCGTGCGTGCGCCGGCTGCGCAACAAGATCGAGGACACCCCCGGCGACCCCCGCTACATCCAGACGCTGCGGGGCTTCGGCTACCGCTTCGGCCCGCTCCAGTGAGAGTAGTGAGGACGACGAAGTGAAGGCCCATGTCCCGGGCGACGGCGACGGCGGCGACGCCGACCGGCTGCCGAGACGCCGCCGGCCGCGCCCCTTCGGGCTGCGCACCCGGCTCGTCCTCGCCTTCCTCCTGGTCGCCGCCGTCGGCTGCGGCACCACCGCCGCGCTGACCTACCGCGCCGCCCGCACCGCGATCCTGGAGCAGACCCAGGACACCGCCGTGACCGCCTTCCGGCAGCAGGTCGAGACCCTCAACATCCAGCTGCCGGTGGACCGCGACGGGCTGCGGGGCGAGCTCCAGCGGATCGCCCGGCAGGGCAAACCGCGCCCGTGGCGGGTCTACGCGGAGTACGGCGATCTGCGCGTCTCCTCCGCCGAGCGCCCCGAGTCCGGCGTCCTCACCCCCGAACTGCGCCGCATCGCCGGTGCCGACGGCACCACGCACGGCAGTTTCCAGCGGGTGGTGAAGGACGGCACGCCGTACCTCACCATCGCCGTCCCCGCCGTCTTCGGCAATTTCCGCGGCTTCCCGGAGGGCCGCCCCACCGGGCTCGTCGTGTACGCGGTGATGGACCTCGGCGTGGAGGAGGCCAACGTCGAGGCCATGCTGGTCGCCGCCCGCGACGGCGCGCTGCCCGCGCTGCTCGTGGCGCTCGTCCCGGCGCTGATCGCCGCACGGGGCGTGCTGCGTCCGGTACGGGAGCTGCGGCGCGCCGCGCACAGCATGGGCCGGGGCCGTCTGGACACCCGTATCCACGCCAAGGGGAGCGACGAACTCGCCGATCTGGCACGCACGTTCAACGAGTCGGCGGCGGAGCTGGAACGATCGGTGACGGAGCTGCGGCGGGCCGAGGCACGGGCCCGGCGCTTCGCCTCCGACGTCTCGCACGAGCTGCGCACGCCGCTCGCCGGGATGCTCGCGGTGACCGAGGTGCTCGACGAGGACGCGGGCACGCTCGACTCGGACACGGCGCGGGCGGTGCGGCTCATCAGCGCCGAGACGGGCAAACTGGCGGTTCTGGTCGAGGACTTGATGGAGATCTCCCGTTTCGACGCCAAGGCCGCGGAGCTGCACACGGACGAGGTGGACGCGGCCGAGGCGGTCCGCAAGACCCTGCAGAACCGGCACTGGACCGACCCGGAGCAGGTGGTCCCGGAGCTGACGGACGGCATCCGCGCGCGGCTCGACCCGCGCCGCTTCGACGTGGTCGTCGCCAACCTGGTCGGCAACGCGCTGCGGCACGGCGCGCCGCCGGTGACGGTCCGGGTGTACGCGGAGGGGGCGGTGCTTGTCACGGAGGTCGCCGACCGGGGTCCCGGCATCCCGGCGGACGTGCTGCCGCATGTCTTCGACCGCTTCTACAAGGCCGACCAGGCCCGTACCCGCTCGGAGGGCAGCGGCCTCGGCCTCGCCATCACCCAGGAGAACGTGCGGCTACACGGTGGCACGGTCGTCGCCGCGGACCGCCCCGGCGGCGGCGCGGTCTTCACGGTCAGGATCCCGCTGTGAGCCGCCCGAGCCGCCCGAGCCGCCCGAGCCGGCCTCGCGGGCGTACCTGGCGGGGGCTCGCGGCGCTGCTGTGGCTCCCCGTCCTCGCGGCGTGCGGGATCCAGGGCAGCGATGTGGTGGAGGCCGGCGGCCCGGCGCCGGTCACCGTGAACCCGACGAGCAGCCCGCGGATCGTGCTGTTCTTCGCCGGCAAGGGCGGGCGCCTGATGATGACCGTCCGCCCGGTCGGCATCTTCCCCGACCCGGAGTCGAGCGCGGGCTCGGGCGCCGGCCGTTCGGTCATGCCCACCTTCCCGGAGGACGGCTCCTACCAGGTCGCCACGGACAAGGTGCTCAGCGCGCTCCTGGAGGGCCCGAGCGAGATCGAACGCGCCGCCGGCCTCACCACCCGTCTCGCCCTCCACGGCCGCGGCGAACCCCATGTCACGGGGCCCGCCCACGACGGCGCCCGGGAGCTCAGCCTCCGTCTCGGGGTGCGGGTCCGCGACCTGGACCCGGTCGCCGCCCAGCAGCTGGTGTGCACCGCCGCGTACGCCGAGGCCGAGAAGTTCGGCACCGGGATCCCGGTCGTGGTCTCGGGCACGGACGGCGCGCGGCCGGCGACGAGCTGCGAGCTGTCGTAGGGGCTTCGGACTGGGCGGGGCCGGGGTTACGGCGTCTCGTCCGGCGCCGTGTCCGGCGCCGCGCCCACCAGCATCGCCACCAGGCGCCGTACCACCGGGCGCGGGTCCGGGGCGCCCGGCCAGGTGGTCATCAGGAGGTGGTGGGCGGTGCCGACGACGGCGAGGGCCGTGGTGACCGGGTCGAGGGCGGCGGGGACGCGGGCGAGGGCGCGTTCGGCGGTCAGATAGGCGGCGATCGAGTCCTGGATCGCGTCGAAGCCGGGGGCCCCGGACTCCAGGGCCTCGCGGACCCGCACGGTGGCGGCCGGGCGGCTCATGACGAGGCCCGAGACGGCGGGGCCGTCGCTCGCGAAGAGGGCGAGGACGACGGCGTCGAGATTGCCGGTGACCGTGCCCCGGCCGGCCAGGCCCTCCAGGGCCCGGGCCCGTTCGGCGGTGCGGGCGAAGCGGTCGAGGCAGAGCTCGGCCACGAACTCGTCGAAGCCCGCGAAGTGCGCGTGCAGCAGCCCCTTCGCGCAGCCCGCCTCCGTCGTGACGGAACGGCTGGTCAGCGCGCCGGGGCCGTCCCGCTCCACGACCCGCTCGGCGGCGGCGAACAGGCGCTCGCGCACGTCGGGCGTCGCCACTCCACGCGGTGACATGACTGTTCTCCCTCTGCTCGGCGACCTCCCGGACCTCCCTGGATCGTAATCGGGATTGCCGGAATGGGCACACGCCCATACTGTTTTGGGCAAGCGCCCATTCTCAAGTCGCGTCCGTGGAGGCAGCCATGCCCAAGATCGTCAACACCGCCCAGCACGAGGCCTGGAACGGTCCCGAGGGCGCCCATTGGGCCCGCCACCAGGACCGCTGGAACGCCGTCAACGAGGGATTCGACGAGCCGCTGCTCACCGCGGCCGGCATCGCCGAGGGCCACCGCACCCTCGACATCGGCTGCGGCGGCGGCCAGACCACCCTCCTCGCCGCCCGGCGCGCGCCCGGGGGCCGGGCCCTCGGCCTCGACCTGTCCGGGCCGATGCTCGCCGAGGCCCGCGCCCGCGCCGCCCGCGAAGGCGTCACCAACGCCGAGTTCGTCCAGGGCGACGCCCAGACCCACCCGCTGGGCGCGGGCGCGTTCGACGCCGCGATCAGCCGCTACGGCGTGATGTTCTTCGCCGACCCCGAGGCCGCCTTCGGCAACATCGGCCGGGCCCTGCGTCCCGGCGGCCGGCTCGCGTTCGTCTGCGCGGCCGAACCGCGACTCAACGACTGGCTGGTGGCCCTCACCGCACTGCGCGAGCTGCTGCCCGTCGGCGACGTCGGCACACCGGGCGCGCCCGGCATGTTCTCGCTGGCCGACCCGGACCGGGTCCGCACCGTCCTCACCGCCGCCGGCTTCACCGGTATCGCCGTCGACCGGGCGGAGGCGTACGGGAACTGGGGCCGCGACGCCGAGGACGTCACCGACTTCCTGCTGGCCTCCGGCCCCGGCCGCCACTTCATGGACCAGGCCGACCCGGCCACCCAGGCCCGCGCCCGCGCCACGCTCACCGAGCACCTGCGGCCCCACGAGACGCCGGACGGCACGGCCGTACGACTGCGCAGCACGGCCTGGCTGGTCACGGCGACCAGGCCCTGACCAGGCCCTGACCAGGCAATGGCCAGGCCCTCACCAGGCCCTGACCGGGCAACGGTCAGGCCCTGGCAGGGTTCTAGCGCGCCCGCAGGTCCGCGAGCACCGCGTCCGTGAACGGCGGCCACGCCTCGATCGCCCACGGCCCGAAGGCCCGGTCGGTCAGCGCCACGCACGCCGCACCCGCGTCCGGGTCGATCCACAGGAACGTGCCCGACTGCCCGAAGTGCCCGAAGGCGCGCGGCGAGGACGTGGCACCCGTCCAGTGCGGCGACTTGCCGTCGCGGATCTCGAAGCCGAGACCCCAGTCGTTCGGCCGCTGGTGCCCGTAGCCCGGCAGGATCCCGGTCACGCCGGGGTACGCGACGGTCATCGCCTCCAGGACCGTGCGCGCGTCGAGCAGCCGCGGCGCCTGCACCTCGGCGGCGAACCGCACCAGGTCGTCGACGGTCGACACGCCGTCCTTGGCGGGCGAGCCGTCGAGGGTCGTGTTCACCATGCCGAGCGGCTCCAGGACCGCCTGGTGCAGATACTCGGCGAAGGGGATGTCGGTGGCCTTGGCGACATGGTCGCCGAGCGCCTCGAAGCCGGTGTTGGAGTAGATCCGGCGGGTGCCGGGGGCCGCCGTCACCCGGTTCTCGTCGAAGGCGAGCCCGGAGGTGTGCGCGAGCAGATGCCGTACGGTCGCGCCCTCGGGCCCGGCCGGCTCGTCGAGGTCGATCGCCCCCTCCTCGTACGCGACGAGCACCGCGTACGCCGCGAGCGGCTTGGTCACGGAGGCGAGCGGGAAGCGGCGGTCGGTGGGACCGTGCGATCCGGCCAGGGCGCCGTCGGCGCGGACGACGGCGGCCGCCGCGTGGGGGACGGGCCAGTTCTCGATCGACGCCAGGCTGGGCAAGCTGCTCTGCATGGAGCCGAGCCTACTTGCTTGGAGTGCACTCCAACCTTTTAGCGTGGTGGTCATGAGCGTGATCGAGAGCACGGACACGAGCACGAGTACGAGTACGAGTACATCGGGTGATCCTGCCCGGGAGCGGTTCACCATCAGCGAGGTCGCGGCCCTCACCGGCCTCTCGGCGCACACCCTGCGCTGGTACGAGCGGATCGGCCTCATGCCGCACGTGGACCGCTCGCACACCGGCCAGCGCCGCTTCGGCCGGCGCGACCTGGACTGGCTCTGCTTCGTGGGCAAGCTGCGGCTGACCGGCATGGCGGTCGCGGACATGGTCCGCTACGCGGAGCTGGTGCGCGAGGGCGCCCACACCCACGAGGCGCGGCGGACCCTGCTCGAAGGCACCCGGGACGACGTCGTCGCCCGGATCGCCGAGCTGCAGGACGCCCTCGCCGTGCTCGACCACAAGATCGATCACTACGGCACACTCTGCGGAGGAACCCCGTCATGACCACACGGAACGGCAAGATCGACACCGTACGCCTCGGCGGCCCCGACGGGCCCGAGATCGGCGTGCAGGGCTTCGGCGCGATGGGGATCAGCGAGTTCTACGGCGACACCGACGAGGCTTCCGCCCGCGACACCCTCGAAGCGGCCCTGGAGGCCGGAGTCACCCTCATCGACACGGCCGACGCGTACGGCAGCGGCGCGAACGAGGAGTTCCTCGCCCCGTTCGTCGCCGCGCACCGCGACGAGATCGTCCTGGCCACCAAGTTCGCCCTGGTGCGGCGCGCCGACGACCCCACCTACCGGGGGATCGACAACTCCCCGGCGTACATCCGGCGTTCGGTCGAGGGCAGCCTGCGGCGCCTCGGCGTCGAGACCATCGACCTCTACTACATGCACCGCCGGGACCCGGCCGTGCCCTTCGCCGAATCCGTCGGCACCATGGCCGAGCTGGTCAAGGAGGGCAAGGTCCGGCAGCTCGGCCTGAGCGAGGTGACCGGGCCCGAGCTGCGCGAGGCGTACGCCGTGCACCCGATCGCCGCCCTCCAGTCGGAGTGGTCGCTGTTCTCCCGCGACGTGGAGCACAGCGCGGTCGGCGCCGCCGCCGAACTCGGCGTGACCTTCGTGCCGTACTCGCCGCTCGGCCGCGGCTTCCTGACCGGCTCCTTCGCCGACGCCTCCAAGGAGCTCGCGGCCGGCGACTTCCGCCGCAGCCAGCCGCGCTTCAGCGGCGAGAACGCCGAGCGCAACGCGGCCCTCCTGGAGCCGGTCCGCGCCATCGCCGCCGCCCACGAGGCGACGCCCGCGCAGATCGCCCTGGCCTGGCTCCATCACCGCCCCGCCGTCCACGGCCTGGGCGTCGTCCCGATCCCCGGCACCCGCAAGCGCGCCCGCCTCCTGGAGAACGCCGCCGCCACGCGGATCAAGCTGTCGGACGCCGACCTCGCCGCCCTGGAGCCGATCGCCGGCCTCGTCGCCGGCGACCGCTACCCGGACATGCGCTCCACCTCGGCGGCCCGGGAGGGCTGAGGCCGCCGCCGGGCCGCTCCTCACGCGAGGCCCAGGGCGAAGACCGCGAAGCCCGCCGCCAGGACGCCCGCGGCCGCCCGCAGGCCCGTGCCGGTGCGCGTCCACGGGGACTCGAAGCCCCGCGCGTACCGGCCGATCAGGACGAGCAGACCGGCGAAGACCGGCATCCAGGCGAGCCGCGCCAGGATCCACGCCACCGAGTCCGGCGCGCCCACCAGGCCGGCGACCTCGCCCGCGTACGAGGCGGGGAGCGCGGCGGCGAGCATGGCCGTCTGGTGCCAGCACAGGATCGTCATCGCGGACAGGTTGATCACGACGACCGGCGCCCACAGCGCGGGCCGCCGCAGAAGCCGCCCGAAGCGCTCGCGCAGCAGGATGGCGACGCCGCTCTGCGCGGCCGCGAGGGCGAGGACCAGGAGCGACGGCGGGTGGGAGTTGGTGCGTGCCTCGCCGGGGACGCCGACCATCGAGGCCGGGTAGCCGAACCACACGAGGAGGACGGCGAAGAGCGCCGCCCCGCCGAGCAGCAGCCCCCACGCGTGGCGGCGCCCGAGCCGCCCCTCGCCCCAGGACACGCCCAGCTGATACGCGAACAGCCAGCCGGGCAGGATGTTGAGCACGCTCAGCCAGGACGGCATCGCGTCGGCGTACGGCCCGTAGCGCAGGAAGTCGACCACGGCGACCGAGCCGAGCAGCGGCGCCGCCGCCCACGCGCCGAGCCGGTGGGCGGCGCGCACGCAGTACGGGGTGAGCGCGGTGACGACCACGTACACACCCACGAACCACAGCGGCTGGATCACCAGCGTGGACGCCGTCCGCAGACTGTCGGCCGGCACCCCGAACCCGTAGTGGAGCAGCGGAAGCAGCGCCGCCCACACGGCGGTCACCCCGAGCACCGGCCGCCCGAGCCGGGCGAGCCGGCCGCCGAGCCACGCGCGCGTGGAGCCCGTACGGCGCCGGTACGAGAGGACGGAGGCGTAGCCGCCGACCAGGAAGAAGATGCCCAGCATCTGGAGGATCCAGCTGACCGGCGCGAAGCCGCCGAAGGCGGAGAGCGGGCTGGCGTTGTGGATCGCGCCGTCGGCGGAGCGGGTGAACCCGCCGAGCAGCCAGTGCCCGGTGGGCACGGCGAGCAGTGCGAGGGCGCGCAGTCCGTCGATCGCGCGGTCGCGGTGGGCGGGGGTCCGGGCCTCGATCGTCGCGGCGGTGCGGGCGGCGGACTTCGTGAGGGGCTTCGCGACGGCCTTCGCGACGGCCTTCGCGACGGCCTTCGCGAGGGGCTTCGTGAGGGGCTTCGTGAGGGTCTTCATCGCACGTTCCCCTCGGCGTTCCCCTCGGCGATCTCGGCGAAGGTACGCAGGGAGGCGGTGCCGGGCGCGAAGTAGCCGTCGTGGCCGTCGGCGTCCCCGGCGGGCACGATCCTGGCGCCGAAGACCGGGTCGGTCGGGTCGGTGCCGTGACCGAGACCCGCGAACGAGACGTTCGGCACCCGGTCGATCCAGTCCGTCGGATCCTTCGCGGCCCACACCCGGGCGGTGGTGTTCAGGGCGGCCACGTCGTCGGCGCGCATACCGGGCGAGGCGACGGCGACCAGGTCCTTGGCCTTGACCGCGTGGGCGGCGAGGCCGCAGACCACGGAGCCGTAGCTGTGGCAGAACAGCGCGGGCTCCGCCGCGCCGACCGCCCGCAGCCCGGCCAGGAAGCCGGTCAGCCGGTCCGCGCCGGCCTCGGCGAGCTCCCCGGAGGCGGCGTCCAGGCCGACCCCTACGGGTGTGGTGTACCCGGCCCAGGCGATCACGGCGGTCCGGCCGCCGGTCGCCCCGCGCAGCGCGGTGGCCTTGCGCACGAGCCCGTCGAGATGCCCGGCGTCGGTGTCCGAGCCCGGCACGATCACGGCCACATGCGCGGCCCGCGCCAGGTCCCCGTACACGAGCACGGCCTGCCCGCGCCCTCTCGGGTCGTACGCGAGGACCTGTTGCCCGGCGTAACGGGCGCCCGCCGTCAGCGCATTGGACTCGTACCGGAGGGTGAGCGGGGCGCCGTCCAGGTTGCCGACCACGCCCGGGTGGGACCGTACGAGCTGCTGCCGCCGCTCCGGGCTCAACTGCTGGAAGTACGCATCGACCTGAGCGGGTGTCATCTGCGCCGGGTCGGGCAGTCCGGCGGCGCGCCACGCGTCGCTACCGACCGGCGCCCCGGTGACCGGCAGTTGGGCGGTCCCGGACGCCCAGCCCGCCGTTCCCGCCACCACGGCGGTGGCGAGCGCGGCGGCGACCAGGGTCCTGGTGACGCGCGACCGCCCGGTCCGCCTGTTCGCCGTGCAAGCCGTGCTCTCCTTGCGCCTCCCCGTGAACCGGCCCATGCGGCGGCCCTCCCTTTCCGTTCCTGTCGCTCTCGTCGCTGGCGAGAGGAAGGTAGGAACGGAGTGGGTGACGGGACGTCACACCGGAGCGCCAATCCCGAAGTGATACCGGGGTAGGGGTGGGACGAGGGGCCGCCCGGAGCGCGGGGGTGGGGGAAACCCCCGGGGGCCCTCCCTACGTGGTCACGGTGCGCCCGGCGTGACCAGGCCGGACTCGTACGCGAAGATCACCGCCTGCGCCCGGTCGCGCAGGTCCAGCTTGGCGAGCACCCGCCCGATGTGGGTCTTCACCGTCTGCTCCGCGAGGACCAGATGGTCGGCGATCTCCTGGTTCGACAGGCCCCGGGCGATCAGCTCCAGGACCTCCGTCTCACGCGGGGTCAGCCCGTTGAGCCGCAGCGCCGCCCGGTCGGCGCGCGGGGCGGGCCGGGCGGCGGCGAAGTCGGCGATCAGACGCTTGGTCACGGAGGGCGCGAGCAGCGCCTCACCGGCCGCGACGACCCGTACCGCCGCGATCAGATCGGCCGGCGGCGCGTCCTTCAGGAGGAAGCCGGAGGCACCGGCGCGCAGCGCCTCGTACACGTAGTCGTCCACGTCGAAGGTGGTGAGCATCAGCACCTTCGGCCGGTGCACCACCCCCGGCGGAGGGTCGAGGATCTCGCGGGCCGCCGCGAGCCCGTCGAGCTCGGGCATCCGTACGTCCATCAGGACCACGTCCGGGTGGGTCGCGCGCGCCACGTCCACGCCCTGCCGCCCGTCCGGGGCCTCGCCCACCACGTCGATGTCGCTCTGCGCCGAGAGCAGGGCGGCGAAGCCCGCCCGCACCATGGCCTGGTCGTCGACGATGATCACGCGGATGGTCACGGGGTGCCCTTCGATTCGGTCGGTGGCGGTCCGGATGCCGCCGGTCCGGATACCGGCGGTTCGGAAGCCGGCGGTTCGCCGGGCCCCTGCTTCGTCAGGGACCGCTCGGTCTTGGACCGCTCGGCCAGGGACTGCCCGTCCGGTGGCCGCTCGGTCAGCGGCAGCCGGGCGGCGACCCGGAAGCCCCCGTCCGGCAGCGGCCCGGTGTCGAGCGAGCCGCCGGTCAACCGTACGCGCTCCCGCATCCCGACGAGCCCGTGACCGGTGCCCGAACCGCCCTCGATCGGCGAAGTGGGCTCCGCGGCGGGCCCGTTGACCACCAGGACGTTCAGCCAGCCGCCCGCGGCGTCGCCGCGCACCGACACCCGGGTGACCGCACCCGGCGCGTGCCGCACCACATTGGCCAGCGCCTCCTGCACGATCCGGTACGCCGAGAGGTCCACCGCCTGCGGCACCTCGCCCAGGTCCGCGGCGAGCGACAGCTCGGCCGGCACCCCCGCCCGTACCGTCGCCTCCACCAGCTGCTGCACCCGGTCGAGCCCCGGCTGCGGCGCCCGCTCGCCCTCCGTGCCCTCGCTGCGCAGCACCGCGAGCAGCCGCCGCATCTCGGCCAGCGACTCGCGGGCGCCGCTCGCGATCGACACGAACTCCTCGCGGGCCGCGTCGGGCAGGTCCGGGATGCGGTACGGCGCGGAGTCGGCCTGCACGGTGATCACCGACATGTGGTGGGCGACCACGTCGTGCAGCTCGCGGGCGATCCGGGCGCGCTCCTCCAGGAGCGTCCGGCGGGACCGTTCGGCCTCGCTGATGGTCTCCTGCTCGACCAGGCGCCGCTCCGCCTCGCCGCGTCCGCGCAGCGTGGAGGTGAGCAGCAGCACCAGCCCGCTGAGCACGAAGAGCAGCACGACCACGCCGTCGCCCGGCCGGCCGGGCGAGAGCGCCTCGAAGACCGCACCGGCGGCGCCGGTCATCAGCCACACCGAGAACAGGGCACGCCGGGACTCGCGAAGCCCGAGCGGAATCATCAGGAAGAGGTAGCCGATCACCACGGTGGGCGTCCACGGCCAGGGCAGTTCGCGGTAGTCGTCGGCGATCAGGACGGCGAGGCCGCCGGCCACGTCCGCCGCGAAGATCACCCACCAGGCCTGCAGCGGCCGGCTGACGGCGAGCAGCAGCGGGGCGGTCTGGGCGGTGGCGAGCGCTCCGGCGACCGGTCCGTCGACGTGGTAGTCGTTCACGAGCACGACGATCGTGACGGGCAGCAGGGTCGCGACGAGGGCGACGGCGACGGCGTACGGCAGCCAGCGCACCCAGGGCGACGCGGCGCGCGCGAGCAGCGCCTCGCCGTGTGCGGTGGGCGTCGTCAGGGCGGTCCCGAGGCCGGCGAGCAGCCTGCGGGCCCATGCCCCGGCCGTGCGTGGCGGGCGTGGCGGGCGTGGCATACGCGTGCGCGGCGGTCGCCGCTTCTCTTCGTCCTTCATGGCCCGCCCAGGGTAGGCAGCGGCGCCGCGCCGGTACGTCATACCGGGGTGCGGGGCGGTACGTCATACCGGGGTACGAGATCGTGGGCGGCGCGCCCTGTCCCGTACCGCTACAACTACAGCTGCCGCCTATCCCTGCCGCCGCCGCTACAGCTCCGCCAGCAGGTCCGCCTTCTTGGCCGAGAACTCCTCGTCCGTCACGAGCCCCGCCTGGTGCAGCTCACCGAGGTGGCGGATCCTTTCTGCGACGGCGGCCGGGTCCCGGGGCCGTATCGCCGCGGACGCCGGTACGCGGTCCGAGGCGCCGCGGATCGCGGCGAGGACGGCCGCCGCGAACGGCAGGGACTCGTGCACGGGGCCGTAACCGAGGCCGAAGACCAGGGATGCCGGGTCGTGGTCGGGCTGCACCGGGCGGGTGTCGTGGCCTTCCCGGCGGACGAGGCGCAGATAGCCGTCCATGATCTCCGGCGAGCGCCACTCGACCCCGCTGAGATCCCGTACCCGGAAGGTCTGGTCGCCGGCCTTCCACTTCTCGGAGGACGCACCGGTCCAGAACCAGCGGAAGTTGATCTCGCCGGTCCCGTCGAAGCTCGCCTTCCCGTCGTACGCCTTGAAGGACTGCGGCCCCTCGGGCGCCGCCACCAGGAAGCCGTCCGCCGGGCCCAGACCCCCGTACGGCGCGATCGCGGTGCGCAGCTCGTCGCGGTAGTACTCGGCGAGGGTCTCCCGGTCGGCGGGCAGCACCAGGCGGTACGGATCGGAGCCGTCCTTGAGCTGCCCGGCCGCCGCCTCCATCAGCGGATCGGCACCGGGCCGCGGCTCCGCGTGCAGCACGACGGTGCCCCGCTTGCCCGGGGCGAGCGTCACCGAAGCGAGCGCCTCAAGAGGAACGCGCCGCTCGCGCAGCGCGTTGAGGAGCTTCGGCGTACGGATCCCCCGTTCGAAGCGGATGACGACTGCGTCGCTCTCGAACTGCCAGGTGGCATGAATTCCGGCCAGCACATCACCCATACGCCTCATCGTATGCGGCGTATGCCCCGACGTCGCCCCTGCGCAACCATCGTAAATCCGCCGTGATCTACGCGCGTCAGGCAGCTGTCCGGCCGGAGATTCCGTCGAGACAAGCGCTGTCGGCGCTCGCGCAGGTCAGCGAGCCGTACGCGCCGACACCTATCGCGGCGAAGTTCGCCAGGCTGCCGGTACCCGGCTCGAAATAGCCCGCGTGGCCGGCCGCCCCGGCCGCCGAGAGCAGCCGCGCCCCGAACGCCGGGTCCACCGGATCGGTGCCGTGCCCGACCCCGCCCACCTCCAGATGGGGAACGTCCGCGATCCAGTCGTCGGCGTCCCGCATCGCCCAGATCCGGGCCGGGGTGCGCAGATCGGCGGCGCGCTCGGCCCGCATGCCGGGGCTGCCGGCCACCACCACGTCGGTGACCCGGGCGGGGAGCCGCGGCGCGGCGACGCCGCACAGCACGGAGCCGTAACTGTGGCAGAAGAGGGTGACGCGCGAGTCGCCGGGCAGCGCGGCGGTCAGGTCGACGAGCCGGACCGCGCCGTTCGCGGCGAGCCGGCCGATGGCGGCCTCGACGCCGACGCCGACCGGTGCCGTGTAGTCGGCCCAGGCGATGACGGCGGTACGCGCGCGTGGATCGGCCCCGTGCTCGGCGGCGTACAGGGCGTCGGCCATGCCGGCGGGCGCCGAGTAGCGGCGGTTCGTCTTCTGGAAGGTCAGCAGATTGGTGTCGACACCGGGCACGATCACCGAGACCCGCCGGGCCCGCGCCAGGTCGCCGAGGACCTCGGCGGTCCGGCCCGTGCCGTTCGGGTCGAAGGCGAGGATCTGCCGGCCGGGCTCCATCAGGCCGGCGAAGCGGTGCAGGCGGCGCAGCGCCTCGTGGCGCCCGTCGGCCGTGAGCCGCGGGTCGTCGACCCTGCCGCGCTCGGCGTCGAGCGCCCGGGCGAGCGAGACGCGGTTGGCGCGGTAGCGCAGGGTGACGGGCGCGCCGTTGAGATTGCCGACGACGAGCGGATGGGTGTCGGCGAGCCGGGCGCTCCTTGCGGGCCCGAGCGCGGCGAAGAAGGCGGCGATCGTACGGGCCGGGGACATCGGGTCCGGCAGCGCGCGGCCGTCGCTCCGGTCGCGCGCCCACGCGGCGAGCGCCTCCTCCCGCGTCTGCCCTGGCGTGGGCTGATGCCGGATCGTGGTCCACCCGGTCGTCGCGAGGAGCAGGAACACCACGGCGAGCGCGAGCAGCATCCGCCAGACGGTGAGGGTGGGGGAGGAGTCGAAGGAAGACATTGGCCGCCACCCTAGGGGGCGCCGGGGGGTGCCCGTGCGGCGAGTGACGCGGATCACGTTGCGGAGCGGGCGGGTGGTGACGGTGCGTGTGTGGGGGAGCACGGGACGCGCGGGTAGGGGGTACGGCGTCAGGCGCGCCAGCGCGGGGCGAGGGCCGCGCCGAGCTGGTCCAGGTAGCGCTCGGTCAGCGTGCGCATCGACTCCAGGCTCCAGTCCTCGCCGCACCCCCACAGGCGCCCGGTGACCCGCATGACCCCGCCGAACGCGGCGGTCGCGATCCGGGGCCGCGGGTCCTCGTCCACGTCCAGGCCCTCGCGCTCGGCGATCAGCCTGGCGATGCGCTCCTCCACCTCGGTGGAGCGGCGCAGATGCGCGGCGAAGAGCGCGGGCGTGGTTTCGATGAGGTGGTAGCTGCGGAGGTAGAGCTCGACGGGGACGACCTCCTCGATCGCCTCGCCGATGGTGTCCCAGCTGCTCAGCACCGCGTTGCGCATCGCGTCGAAGGGGCCCTCCGCGGGCGGGCGTTCGCCGAGCGCGCGGACGAAGCTCTCCTCCACCATGTCCTGGACGGCGAAGGCCACGTCCTCCTTGGTGGCGAAGTAGCGGAAGAAGGTGCGCTGGGAGACCTCGACCGCCTCGGCGATCTCGTCGACGGTGGTCGCCTCGTACCCCTGGGTGGTGAAGAGCTCCAGGGCGGCCCGGATCAGCGTGTCGCGGGTGCGCTGCTTCTTGCGCTCGCGCAGCCCGGGCGCGGTGGTCACGTATCGGTCCTCTTTCCGTCGCTTTTCCCGGGTCAGGCTACCTGTGAGCTACGTGACAGTTACCGGCGCGTGAATCGCTTTGTCAATTGTCAGTCACTGACACTAGCCTCCTTCGCATGACTAGTCAGATCACCATGGAAAAGACCCCGCAGGGTCAGGGGGGTGGCCGGACCCCGGAAGGGGCCCCGGCGAAGGGACTGCGCGGTCACCCGTGGCTGACCCTGTTCAGCGTCGCGGTCGGCGTGATGATGGTCGCGCTCGACGGCACGATCGTCGCCATCGCCAACCCGGCCATCAAGGAAGACCTCGACGCCTCGCTCGCGCAGGTCCAGTGGATCACCAACGGCTATCTGCTCGCGCTGGCCGTCGCGCTCATCACCGCCGGCAAGCTGGGTGACCGCTTCGGGCACCGGCAGACCTTCCTCATCGGCATCGCGGGCTTCGCCGCCGCCTCCGGCGCGATCGGCCTGTCCGGCTCGATCGGGCTCGTGATCGCCTTCCGCGTGCTCCAGGGCGTCTTCGGCGCCCTGCTCATGCCGGCCGCGCTCGGTCTGCTGCGCGCCACCTTCCCGGCCGAGAAGCTCAACATGGCCATCGGCATCTGGGGCATGGTCATCGGCGCCTCGACGGCCGGCGGCCCGATCGTCGGCGGACTGCTCGTCGAGCACGTCAGCTGGCAGTCCGTCTTCTTCATCAACGTGCCGGTCGGCGTCCTCGCGCTCGTCCTCGGTCTGGTGATCCTCAAGGACCACCGCGCCGAGAACGCCCCGCGTTCCTTCGACATCCCCGGCATCGTGCTGCTCTCCGCCGCCATGGGCGCCCTGATCTGGGGCATCATCAAGGCCGGCGAGTCCTGGGGCTGGGGCGACCTCAAGACCTGGGGCTGCCTGCTCGGCGCCGTGCTGCTCTTCGTGGTCTTCGCGATCTGGGAGACCAAGGTCCGCGAGCCGCTGATCCCGCTGAAGATGTTCCGCTCCGTGCCGCTGTCGGCCGGTGTGGTCCTCATGGTCCTGATGGCCTTCGCCTTCATGGGCGGCCTGTTCTTCGTCACCTTCTACCTCCAGGGTGTGAAGGGGCTCAGGCCGGTCGACAGCGGCCTTGCCCTGCTGCCGCTGACCGGCATGATGATCGTCTCCTCGCCGCTGGCCGGCCTGCTGATCACCAAGTTCGGCCCGCGGGTTCCGCTGGTCGGCGGCATGGTGTGCACGGCCGTGGCCATGTTCGGCATGATCACCCTCGACGCCGGTACGGGGAAGCTTGTGATGTCCCTGTGGTTCGCGCTGCTCGGCCTGGGCCTGGCCCCGGTCATGGTCGGCGCCACCGAGGTCATCGTCGGCAACGCGCCGCTGGAGCTGTCCGGCGTGGCCGGCGGTCTGCAGCAGGCCGCCATGCAGGTCGGTGGCGCGCTCGGTACGGCGGTGCTCGGCGCGGTCATGTCCTCGAAGGTGTCCGACTCCTTCGGCGCGAACTGGACGGCCGCCGGGCTGCCGGGGCCTGCCGACCCGCGTCTGGAGCAGGCCGCCGAGTTCGGCATGGTGCCGCCGGAGCTGGCCAAGGCGCCGGGCATGACGCCCGACATGGTCCAGGTCATCGGCAAGGTCATCCACGACACCTTCCTGGACGGCATGGGCCTGGCCTTCACCGTCGCCGGTGTCGTCGCCGTCGTCGCGGCCGTCGTCGCGACCCTCACCAAGCGCGGTGAGAACGCGGAGGCGGGCGCGGGGGCGGCGCACATCTAGCCGGCCGAGGCTTCTCGGGGTTCCCGTAGGGGGCCGTCACCCGTTCGCGTGAACGGGGGCGGCCCCTCTTCCATCTCCGCGGACCCTCCGCCATGCTCTTGGTTACAGAGAGTTACGAAACGGGGGTTCACCTGCATGTATACGAAGACGCTTCTGGCCGCAGGAGTACTGCTGACCGCCCTGGTGGCGATCCCGGCCCAGGCCGCACCGGCCGCCGTGCCGGCCACAGCCCCGGCCACGGCGCCGGCCACTGCCCCGGCCACGGCGCCAGCCACTGCACCGGCCGCCGCGCCGAGGGCGGCTTCCGGAGTCGCCCTCGGGGCCTGCGGGCCCGGCCAGCTCTGCCTGTGGCCCAAGGCCGACTTCAAGGGCAAGGCCCAGACGCACGAGCTGGCGGCGGTCGACATCGAGAGCTGCGTCGCCCTGCCGCCCGGCACCAGCGCCCAGTCCCTGGCCAACCGGACCGGGCGGCCGGTCACCACGTACCAGTCCGCGGAGTGCGCGGAGACCGGGGAGTTCGAGACCTATCCGGGGAAGGGGGTGTGGGTGCCGCAGTCGCCCTATCAGGTACGGGCGTTCAAACTCTGGGAGCGATAGGGGCGGGGACCGCCTCGGACTCGGCGGGCGGCGGCGGGGGCGAGAGGCGCGCGACCTCGGCCCGCAGCGCCCGCACCTCGGCGGTCAGCGCCTCCAGGAGCTCGGTCTGCCGGCGCTCGACCTCGTCGTCCCGGTCGAAGCGGGAGATGAACCAGGCGGCGATGTTCGCGGTCACCACACCGAGCAGGGCGATCCCGGACAGCATCAGGCCCACCGCGAGCACCCGGCCCAGGCCCGTCGTCGGGGCGTGGTCGCCGTAGCCGACCGTGGTCATCGTGGTGAAGGACCACCAGACCGCGTCCCCGAGCGTCTTGATGTTGCCGTTCGGCGCGTCGCGCTCCACATGGAGCACGGCGAGCGAGCCGAACATCATCAGTCCGACCACCGCGCCCGCCACATAGGTGGTGAGCGTTATCTGCGGGGCCATCCGGGCCCGCCGGCCCACCAGGAGGAGAGTGGAGACCACCCTGAGCAGCCGCAGCGGCTGCACCATCGGCAGTATCACCGCGAGCAGATCCAGCGGATGCGAGCGTACGAAGGCCCACCGGGCCGGCGCGAGCGCGAGCCGGACGAGGTAGTCCAGGGCGAACGCGGCCCACACCGCCCACTCCACATGGGTGCACAGCCGGTGCACCCAGGGGTCGGCGTCGGGCGCCACGATCGGTACGGCGTAGGCCACGCCGAACACCACCGCGAGCGCGAGCAGCGGCGTCTGGATATGTCGTTCCCAGCGTTCCATCACGCCGGGCATCGTAGGCAGGCCCGCGCCCCGTAAGGGGCGCGGGACCGTGACGCCATGCGGCTCCGCCGCGTGGGCGCGACCAGCCACGACGTACCCGCACCCGGCCTCCTGCTCTCCCGGCGGAGCGACTACGCGTCGCCTCCCGCGGTGCCCGGGTCGGCCGCCGCGACGTCCAGGAGCCGGTAGCGGTCCACGGCCTGCTTCAGGGCCGAGCGGTCCACCTTGCCGTCGCGGGCGAGCTCGGTGAGCACCGCGAGGACGATCGACTGGGCGTCGATGTGGAAGAAGCGGCGGGCCGCGCCGCGGGTGTCCGCGAAGCCGAAGCCGTCCGCGCCGAGCGAGGTGTAGCGGCCCGGCACCCAGCGGGAGATCTGGTCCGGCACCGAGCGCATCCAGTCGGAGACCGCCACGAACGGGCCCTGGGCGTGCTGCAGCTTGCGCGTCACGTACGGCACGCGCTGCTCCTCGTCCGGGTGGAGCAGGTTGTGCTCCTCGACGGCCACGGCCTCGCGGCGCAGCTCGTTCCAGGAGGTGGCGGACCAGACGTCGGCGCGGACGTTCCAGTCCTCGGCGAGGATCCGCTGCGCCTCCAGGGCCCACGGCACGCCCACGCCGGAGGCCATGATCTGCGCGGGGACCGCGCCGGACTCGCCGCGCCGGTAGAGGTGGATGCCCTTGAGGATGCCGTCCACGTCCACGTCGGCCGGCTCGGCCGGGTGCTGGATCGGCTCGTTGTAGACCGTCAGGTAGAAGAAGACGTCCTCGGACTCCGGGCCGTACATGCGGCGCAGACCGTCCTTGACGATGTGCGCGATCTCGAAGCCGAAGGCCGGGTCGTAGGCGACACAGGCCGGGTTGGTCGAGGCGAGGAGGTGGGAGTGGCCGTCGGCGTGCTGGAGGCCCTCGCCGGTCAGCGTGGTGCGGCCGGCGGTGGCGCCGAGCACGAAGCCGCGGGCGAGCTGGTCGGCCATCTGCCAGAACTGGTCGCCGGTGCGCTGGAAGCCGAACATCGAGTAGAAGACATAGACGGGGATGAGCGGTTCGCCGTGCGTGGCGTAGGCCGAACCGGCGGCGATCAGCGAGGCGGTGCAGCCCGCCTCGGAGATGCCGTCGTGCAGCATCTGGCCGGTCGGCGACTCCTTGTAGGAGAGCAGCAGTTCGCGGTCCACCGCCTCGTACTGCTGGCCGAGCGGGTTGTAGATCTTGGCGCTCGGGAAGAAGGAGTCCATGCCGAAGGTGCGGTACTCGTCGGGCGCGATCAGCACGAAGCGCTTGCCGAGCTCCTTGTCCCGCATCAGGTCCTTGAGCAGCCGGACGAAGGCCATCGTGGTGGCGATGGACTGCTGGCCCGAGCCCTTCTTCACCGCGGCGTAGGCCTGGTCGCCGGGCAGGACCAGCGGCTTGGCACGGACCACACGGGTGGGCACGTACCCGCCGAGCGCCTTGCGGCGGTCGTGCATGTACTGGATCTCCTCGGAGTTCCGGCCCGGGTGGTAGTAGGGCGGCAGGCCCTCCTCCAGCTGCTTGTCGGTGATCGGGATGTGCAGCCGGTCGCGGAAGCGCTTGAGGTCGTCGACCGTCAGCTTCTTCATCTGGTGGGTGGCGTTGCGGCCCTCGAAGTTGGGTCCGAGCGTCCAGCCCTTGACGGTCTTGGCGAGGATCACCGTCGGCTGGCCCTTGTGGGCCTTGGCCGCGGAGAAGGCCGCGAAGATCTTCTTGTGGTCGTGACCGCCGCGGCCCAGGTGCAGGATCTGGTCGTCGGTCATGTTCTCGACCATGGCCCGCAGCCGCTGGTCGTCGCCGAAGAAGTGGTCCCGGATGTAGCCGCCGGTCTCCGTCGCGTACGTCTGGAACTGCCCGTCCGGCGTCGTGTTCATCCGGTTGACCAGGATGCCGTCCCGGTCCTGCGCGAGCAGCGGGTCCCAGGAGCGGTCCCAGATCAGCTTGATGACGTTCCAGCCGGCGCCGCGGAAGACCGACTCCAGCTCCTGGATGATCTTGCCGTTGCCGCGCACCGGGCCGTCGAGGCGCTGGAGGTTGCAGTTGACGACGAAGGTCAGGTTGTCGAGGTTCTCCCGGGCCGCGAGGGTCAGCTGGCCCAGCGACTCCGGCTCGTCCATCTCGCCGTCGCCGAGGAAGGCCCACACGTGCGACTTCGAGGTGTCGGCGATGCCGCGCGCCTCCATGTAGCGGTTCATCCGGGCCTGGTAGATCGCGCCGAGCGGGCCGAGGCCCATCGACACGGTCGGGAACTCCCAGAAGTCCGGCATCAGCCGCGGGTGCGGATAGGAGGACAGACCGTTCGGGAACCTCGACTTCTCCTGGCGGAAGCCGTCGAGCTGAGCCTCGTTCAGCCGGTCGAGCAGGAAGGCGCGGGCGTAGATGCCCGGGGAGGCGTGCCCCTGGAAGAAGATCTGGTCGCCGCCGTCGCCCTCGTCCTTGCCGCGGAAGAAGTGGTTGAAGCCGACGTCGTAGAGGGAGGCCGAGGACGCGAAGGTGGCGATGTGGCCGCCGACGCCGATGCCCGGACGCTGGGCGCGCGAGACCATCACGGCCGCGTTCCACCGGGTGGCGTTGAGGACCTTGCGCTCGATCTCCTCGTTGCCGGGGAAGAAGGGCTCGTCCCGCGTCGCGATGGTGTTGACGTAGTCCGTGCTGCGCATCTCCGGAACGGCGACCCGCTTCTCGCGGGCCCGCTCGATCAGGCGCAGCATGAGGTAGCGGGCCCGCTCCCGGCCCCGCTCGTCGACGGCGGCGTCCAGGGAGTCGAGCCATTCCCGGGTCTCTTCGGGGTCGAAATCCGGGACCTGGCTGGGAAGGCCGCCAATGATGATCGGGTTGCGATCGGATGCGGAAGCCACGCTGTTCCTTCGCTGGTCGGTGGAGCCCGGGGGACGGAAGACCCCGCAGGGGCCGGGATGTTCATCGTGTACCCCGCCGACGGCAAACGTCATCTTTACCGGGCGGTAACCCTCGCGGGGCGCCCAGGCGTGTCCTGGGCCGCCCCAGTCCGGTCAAATCGCAACCTTACGCTCATCCCGCGCATGCGTTTCGGCAGTACGTTCGGCAGACTGAAGCCGCAGAGGCCCACAAGCTGGGGCGAAGCGTGCACGTCTCGTCACGGAACGCGACGGGTGTTCGCCGGAAGTTGCGGCGAGACGGCCCCAAACGTCACCGTTTCGGCGGTCTCATCGGCCGGGTACTTGCGCGATCCGCCCCGGCACGTGTGGACTACGGCCAGCGCCGCGCGCCCGCGCGTGGTGAGGCATTTTCCGATACATGAGCAGGAGGCAAGCCGTGAGCGCGACCGCGGACCACGCGGAGGAGCGGACCAACCCGGCAGCGAGGCTGGGGTTCGAGCCCGGACAGGTGGTCCAGGAGATCGGCTACGACGACGACGTCGACTTCGATCTCCGTGAAGGCATCGAGTCCCTTATCGGCCAGGAACTCGTGGACGAGGACTACGACGACGTCGCCGACGTCGTGCTGCTGTGGTTCCGCGACGAGGACGGTGATCTCACCGACGCCCTGGTGGACGCCATCGGCTTCCTTGAGGACGGCGGCCAGATCTGGCTGCTGACCCCGAAGACGGGCCGCGACGGCTACATCGAGCCGAGCGACATCAACGATGCCGCGCAGACCGCTGGTCTCACACAGAGCAAGAGCATCAGCGTCGCCAAGGACTGGGTCGGCACCCGACTCGGCACCCCGAAGCGCTGATCACCCACGAACGCTGCGCCGAGCCCCCGCCGGACCCTTTCCGGCGGGGGCTCCGCGCATCCGGGGCACGTGTCCCGCTCGGCGGGGGGCTCCGCGCATCCGCCGCCGGCGCACCCTTAGGGTGGGTTTCACCGTTTCGGCCCAAGGGCTGGGCCGTCGGCGAAGGGATGCGTACGGGATGGCGATCGAGATCGGCGCACAGGCCCCCGACTTCGAGCTGAAGGACAACCACGGCCGCACCGTGCGGCTCTCGGATTTCGCCGGGGGCCCCGCGGGGAGCAAGAACGTGGTGCTCTTCTTCTACCCCTTCGCCTTCACCGGCGTGTGCACCGGCGAGCTGCGCGTCCTGCGCGAGCGGGCCGGCGAGTTCGTCAACGACGACACCCAGCTGCTCGCCGTCTCCGCCGACTCCATGCACACCCTGCGCGTCTTCGGCGAGCAGGAGGACCTGGAGTTCCCGCTGCTCTCCGACTTCTGGCCGCACGGCGCGGCCTCCCGCGCGTACGGCGTGTTCGACGAGGACAAGGGCTGCGCGGTGCGCGGCACCTTCGTCATCGACAAGACCGGCATCGTCCGCTGGTCCGTCGTCAACGCCCTGCCGGACGCCCGCGACGCCGACGCGTACGCCAAGGCGCTCGCCACCCTGGGAACCCGTCACTAGGATCCATTCGTTGATCCGATGCCAACGCACGACGGGGGCGCTGCCCCTGGAAACCAATGGAGGGACTCGTGGGAGTCAGCCTCAGCAAGGGCGGCAACGTCTCGCTGACCAAGGAGGCCCCTGGCCTCACCGCCGTCACCGTCGGTCTGGGATGGGACGTCCGCACCACCACCGGTACGGACTTCGACCTGGACGCCAGCGCCATCCTGGTGAACGAGGCGGGCAAGGTCCGCAACGACCAGGACTTCGTGTTCTTCAACAACCTGAAGAGCGCGGACGGCTCGGTCGAGCACACCGGCGACAACCTCACCGGTGAGGGCGAGGGCGACGACGAGCAGGTCAAGGTCAACCTGGCCGCGGTTCCGGCCGATGTCGCCAAGATCGTCTTCCCGGTGTCGATCTACGACGCCGAGAACCGCCAGCAGTCCTTCGGTCAGGTCCGCAACGCGTTCATCCGCGTCGTGAACCAGGCCGGCGGCGCCGAGATCGCCCGGTACGACCTCTCCGAGGACGCCTCGACCGAGACCGCCATGGTCTTCGGCGAGCTGTACCGCAACGGCGCCGAGTGGAAATTCCGCGCCGTCGGCCAGGGCTACGCCTCCGGCCTGCGCGGCATCGCGCAGGACTTCGGCGTCAACGTCTGAGCCGCGCACCCGACACCGTCCGGCGCCGCACCCTCCGTGCGGCGCCGGACGTGCCTGTGGCACGCACGGACGTGCCTCCGGCGCGAACGCACCTGCCTGCAGCACGGGCAGACGTGCCTGCGATCCAGGCAGACGCGCCTGCAGCACCAACAGCCTGACCGGGGAGGAAACCACCGTCATGGGCGTCACGCTCGCCAAGGGAGGCAATGTCTCCCTCTCCAAGGCCGCACCCAACCTCACCCAGGTCCTTGTGGGTCTCGGCTGGGACGCGCGCTCCACCACCGGAGCCCCCTTCGACCTCGACGCCAGCGCGCTGCTGTGCCAGTCGGGGCGGGTGCTCGGGGACGAGTACTTCGTCTTCTACAACAACCTCAAGAGCCCCGAGGGCTCCGTCGAGCACACCGGTGACAACCTGACGGGCGAGGGCGAGGGCGACGACGAGTCGCTGATCGTCGACCTCACCAAGGTCCCGGAGCGGTGCGACAAGATCATCTTTCCGGTCTCGATCCATGAGGCGGACAATCGCGGCCAGACCTTCGGCCAGGTGAGCAATGCCTTCATCCGCGTGGTGAACCAGGCCGACGGTCAGGAACTCGCGCGTTACGACCTCTCCGAGGACGCCTCCAGCGAGACCGCGATGATCTTCGGCGAGCTGTACCGGTACAACGGCGAATGGAAGTTCCGGGCCGTGGGACAGGGGTACGCGTCCGGTCTGCGCGGCATCGCTCTAGACTTCGGGGTCAACGTTTCGTAAAGCCGCGTAAAGACGGTAAAACTCACGATGGGGAAGACAGTGGTTCTGAAAACCTTCGGCTGGTCGTTCGCGATCACCGCCCTCGGCCTCGCGGCCGCGGTGCTCTACGGGGGGTGGGAGGCTTTCGGAGTCGTCGCCATCCTCTGCATCCTCGAGATCTCGCTCTCGTTCGACAACGCGGTGGTCAACGCCGGAATCCTGAAGAAGATGAATGCCTTCTGGCAGAAGATCTTCCTCACGGTCGGCGTGCTCATCGCCGTCTTCGGCATGCGCCTGGTCTTCCCCGTCGTGATCGTCGCGATCAGCGCCAAGATCGGCCCGATCGAGGCCGTGGACCTCGCGCTCAACGACGCCGACCGCTACCAGCAGCTGGTCACCGACGCGCACCCGTCGATCGCCGCCTTCGGTGGCATGTTCCTGCTGATGATCTTCCTCGACTTCATCTTCGAGGAGCGTGACATCCAGTGGCTGCGCTGGATCGAGCGCCCGCTGGCCAAGCTCGGCAAGGTCGACATGCTGTCGGTCTGCATCGCGCTGATCGTCCTGCTCGTCACCTCGATGACCTTCGCGACCCAGGCCCACCAGCACGGCGGCGTCCACGTCGACAAGGCGCAGACGGTGCTCATCTCCGGCATCGCCGGCCTCATCACGTACCTCGTCGTCGGCGGTCTCTCCGGCTACTTCGAGAACAAGCTGGAGGAGGAAGAGGAAGCCGAGCACGAGGCCGAGGAAGAGGCCAGGCGCACCGGCAAGAAGGTTCCTGCAGTGGTCCTCGCCGGCAAGGCCGCCTTCTTCATGTTCCTCTACCTGGAGGTCCTCGACGCCTCCTTCTCCTTCGACGGGGTCATCGGCGCCTTCGCCATCACCAACGACATCGTCCTGATGGCCCTCGGCCTCGGCGTCGGCGCCATGTACGTGCGGTCCCTGACCGTCTACCTGGTCCGCCAGGGCACCCTCGACGACTACGTCTACCTGGAGCACGGCGCCCACTACGCGATCGGCGCCCTGGCCGTGGTCCTCATGATCACCATCCAGTACGAGATCCCCGAGGTCGTCACCGGCCTCATCGGTGTCGCGCTCATCGGCTGGTCCTTCTGGTCCTCCGTGCGGCGCAACAAGGCGCTCGCGGCGGCCGAGGGAAAAGCTGACTCCTCGGACGACAAGACCGAGGTGCCGTCCGGGGTGTGACACCCCCGACAATGAGGAACGCTTCACTGCGGGGCGGCCGGGAGCACCCGGCCGCCCCGCGGCGTGTGTGCGGCACAAGGCCGACGGCACACGGCCGCCGGCACAGGCCGACGGCGCAGGTCCGGGGTGGGCCGGAGCGGACGAACGATGGTGGGGGTGGCGAAGCCGTGGGCTTCTTCGACAATCTCTTTCCGGGGCGGGGAGAACCGTTCGACGCGGGGGGCTCGGCCTCCGGCTCCATCGACCTGACCCGCCGCCGCCCCAGCGTCTCCCTCACCAAGCAGGGCGCCGCCACCGGCAACCTCCGGGTCAACCTCTCCTGGCGGATGCGCGCCTCCGACATCGAGAGCGGCCGCCGCCAGTCCAGCAGCCTGCTGCGCCACCCGCTGCGGCTCTTCAAGCCCGAGGAGGTGCAGGCGCACACCCAGGGCATGGTCAACGTCGACCTCGACCTCGGCTGTCTCTACGAGCTCGCCGACGGCAGCAAGGGCGTGGTGCAGCCGCTCGGCGGCTTCTTCGGCGACATCAACGAGCCGCCGTACGTGAAGCTCAGCGGCGACGACCGGTTCGGCGCCCCCTCCGGCGAGACGATCTTCGTCAATCTCGACCACCGCGACGAGATCAAGCGCCTGCTGTTCTTCGTCTACATCTACGACCAGACGCCGGCCTTCGACCGCACCCACGCCAAGGCCACGCTCTACCCGAGCAACGGCCCGCGCATCGAGATCGAACTCGACGAAGCGGCCCCGCAGGCCCGCTCCTGCGCGATCTTCAGCCTGGAGAACGTCAAGGGCGAGCTGGTCGTCCGGCGCGAGGTGCGCTTCGTGTACGGCTTCCAGGCCGAGCTGGACCGGCTGTACGGCTGGGGCCTGCAGTGGGGCCGCGGCTACAAGTCCAAGACCTGAGCCGCGGGCCGTCAGCCGCGGGCCGTCCTGCCCGGCTCGGTGCCAGGCTCAGCGTCCGACGAACTGCGGGCCCATCGGCGGCATCCGGAACTCGGGCGCCGCGTGCGGGTAGCCGTACGCGGGTGCGGGCAGCGGTGCCGCGACGGGCTGGGGATAGCCGTACGCGGGCGCCGGAGCCGTCGCCGGGGGAGTGGTCGGCTGCGGCGGTACGACCGGGGGCGCCGGTACGGGCCCGGGCGCGGGCCCGGCGGCCTCGGCGGGCGGCTGCACCATCGTGGCGTCCGGGTCGTGCGGCGGCGCCGCGGTGGCGGCCTCCGGGGCCTGGGCCGGGGCTTCGGACGCGGGCCCGGCGGCCTCTGGCCCGGCGGCCTCGGGGGCGCCCTCCGCCGCGTCGTCGACCGAGACCCCGAAGTCCGTCGCGAGCCCCACCAGACCGGTCGGATAGCCCTGCCCGACCGCCCGGAACTTCCAGCCCTCGCCGCGCCGGTACAGCTCGCCGCAGATGATCGCGGTCTCCTCGCCGGTCTCCGCCGACACGTCGAACACCGCGAGCGGCTCGCCGCCCGCCGCGCCCGGGGCCGCGTCGTACAGCATGATCCGCAGATCGGTGACCGCCCGGAACGAGCCGCCGTCCGAGGAGGCCGCGATCACGACCTGGTCGACCGACGCCTCCAGGGCGCCCAGATCGGCCTCGACCATGTCCGTCAGACCCTCCGGGCCGCGCTTCTTCGCCAGCTTGCGGACGAGCCCCGAGGGGTGCCGCGGCTGGTTGTAGAAGACGAAGTCCTCGTCCGAACGCACACGTCCGTCCGCACCGAGCAGCAGGGCCGAGGCGTCCACGTCGGGCACGCCGGGTCCCGGTGTCCAGCGGAGCACGGCCCGTACGGCCGCGGTGTCGAGAGGGACGTTGGAGCCCTTCAGCATCGCGTGCGTCATGCCGGTCATCTTCCCTGCCCACCCGCCCCCAGGACAACGCGGGGGGTCTGGAAGCGGACGAGTTACCTGAACTTCACGTACGTGGGGAACTATGGACACCCTTGCCTACGTACTATTACCGGCCACATGTCGTCAGGGCCGTCCACGTAGTCGGGGGAGAACAAATGCGTCATTTCGGGCACATCCCGGCCGATGTGCGGTCCGGTCTGTTCCATCAGGAGCCGGCCGCCTTCACGGCGGACTCGCCCGCGTCCACGCTCGCCACGGCCCTCGGCGCCACGCTCTACAGCCCCGCCACCCGGCCGCGCCTCGCCGACGACATACGCAAGCAGGCCGCCCGCGGGGTCGTCTCGATGGTCCTCTGCCTGGAGGACTCGATCAGCGACGCGGAGGTCGAGGCGGGCGAGGCCAATCTGGTCCGCCAGTTCGCCGAACTCGCGGCGGGCGCTGGGGCTGCCGGTGACGGGGGTACAGGGGCTGCCGGGGGCGGGCGTACCGGGGGCGGCGAGGAGGCCCGGGAAGCCGCGGGCGCCGGCCAGGGCGCGGACGGCGCGGGCGCTCTGCCACTGCTCTTCATCCGGGTCCGCGAGCCCCGCCAGATCACCGACCTGGTCGCCCGGTTCGGCGAGACGGTCCACCTGCTGTCCGGATTCGTACTGCCCAAGTTCACCGAGACCCGCGGCCGCCCCTTCCTCGAAGCCCTCGCCGAGGCCGAGCGCTCCTGCGGCCGTCGGCTCTTCGCCATGCCCGTCCTGGAGTCCCCCGAGCTGCTCCACCTGGAGACCCGGGCCGAGACCCTGGCCGGCATCGCCGCCCTCACCGACAAGTACCGCGAGCGGATCCTCGCCCTCCGCCTGGGCGTCACCGACTTCTGCTCCAACTACGGGCTGCGCCGCTCGCCCGACATGACCGCGTACGACGTCCAGATCGTCGCCGCCGCCATCGGCGACGTCGTCAACGTCCTCGGCCGCGCCGACGGCACCGGCTTCACCATCACCGGCCCCGTCTGGGAGTACTTCCGCACCGGCGAGCGCATGTTCAAGCCACAGTTGCGCCGCAGCCCCTTCATGGCGGGCCGCGTCGACGACCTGCGTACCGCGCTCATCGAGCACGACATCGACGGACTGCTGCGCGAGATCGAACTCGACCGCGCCAACGGCCTGCTCGGCAAGACCTGCATCCACCCCACCCACGTGGTGCCGGTGCACGCACTCTCCGTGGTCACCCACGAGGAGTTCAGCGACGCCCAGGACATACTGCGGCCGGAACGCGGTGGTGGCGGGGTGCTCCGTTCCGCGTACACCAACAAGATGAACGAGGTGAAGCCGCACCGCGCCTGGGCCGAACGGACCCTGCGACGCGCCGAGGTCTTCGGCGTGGCCCGCGAGGACGTGGGCTTCGTGGAGCTGCTCACCGCCGGCCTCGCCGTTGCGACCGGCTGACGAGCTGACGAGCTGACGGACTGACGAAGGGACATGGACGACGTGGTGTGGACCGGAACCTGGGTCGCGGAGCGACTGGGCGTCGAACTGATCGGCGACGAGAAGCTGCCCGACCTGCTGGGCCTCGCACTGCGCCGCAACCCCAAGCGGGCCCATCTGCTGGTGTCCAACGTGCTCGGCAAGCACGTGCCGCAGCGCCCGAGCGTCGTCTACGGCGCGGGGTACGAGCTGGGCGTACGGGTACGGGCGCTGCTCGGCGACGCGGAGGCCGCCCGGTCCGTCGTCCTCGGCTACGCCGAGACCGCGACCGGCCTCGGCCACTCCGTCGCCGACGGCCTGGGCTCCGCCCCGTACCTCCACTCCACCCGCCGCCCCGTCGAGGGCGTGCCGAGCGCCGGCGGCTTCGAGGAGTCCCACTCCCACGCCACCTCCCACCTCCTCCTCCCCGAGGACCCGAAGCTGCTCGCGGGCGGCCCGGGGTCGGGCCCGCTGGTCCTCGTCGACGACGAGTTCTCCACCGGCAACACCGTCCTCAACACCATCCGCGACCTCCACGAGCGCTACCCGCGCGAGCGTTACGTGATCGTCGCCCTGGTCGACATGCGCTCGGCCGCCGACCTGGGCCGCCTGGAGGCCTTCGGCGGCGAGATCGGCGCCCGCATCGACCTGATCACCGGCGCGACCGGCACGGTCCTCCTCCCGGACGGCGTCCTGACGAAGGGCCAGCAGATCGTGGCGGCCCAGGAGGCACGGACGCCGGCGAACACGACGGCTGCGCCCCCGGCGGACCGTGTGACCCTGGCTGCCCCTGCGGTCCCGGCGGCTCCGGCTGCCCCTGTGACCCCGGCGGCTCCGGTTGTCCCTGCGGCCCCGGCGGACCGTGTGACCCCGGCGGCCCCTGCGGCCCCGCTCGGCCCCGCCTCAGGCGAGGCCGGGCCGTCCGGTGCCGCCGATCCGGCTGGGTCCGCCTCCAGCGAAGTCGGGCTGGCTCTGCCGTCCGCGCCGGGGGCCGCGCCCGCCCCTGACGGGGCCGCGCAGACCGCGCCGTCAGGGACCACCGGCCCTGCCGCCGTACCCGCCCCCCGTGCGCCGCGCCGCGCCCCGTCCCGGATCTCTCTCGCCTGGCCGCCGGCGATACCGGACGGCGGCCGCCACGGCTTCACCCCGGAGCACCGGGGTGCCCTGGAAGAGGCCCTGCCGGACATGGCGGCGAGGATCGCGGAGGCGCTGGAGGACGCGGGCTCGCCCCCCGGGCAAGGGGCCGGCGCGGCCGCGCCGGCCGCCGGGGCGCAGCTCCCGACCGCCGCGAGCCCGTCGGCGCCCGTCGGCGCTCGGCCGACTGCCGGCCCCTCCGCCCCGTCCGTCACCCCCCGCGTCCTCGTCCTCGGCTTCGAGGAGCTGATGTACGCGCCGCTGCGGCTGGCCCTCGCCCTGGAGCGGGCGGGGGTGGACGTGCGGTACTCGACCACCACGCGCTCGCCCGTGCTCGCCGTCGACGATCCCGGGTACGCCATAAGGACCCGGCTCGCCTTCCCGGCGCACGACGTGCCCGCCGACGGGCCCGGGGAACGGTACGCGTACAACGTGGCGGGCGCCGGGTTCGACGCGGTCGTCGCCGTCGTCGACTCCGTCGCCGACACCCCCGAGCTGCACGCGCCGGACGGACTGCTCGCGCAGCTCGCCGCGCACATACCGCACGTCGTACTGGCCGTCGTCCCGTCCTACACGCCGTCGCCGATTCCCGAAGCTCCCGCTCCCGAAGCTCCCGCTCCCGAAGCTCCCGCTCCCGAAGCTCCCGCTCCCGAAGCTCCCGCTCCCGATGCTCCCGAAGCTCCCGAAAGGAGCTCCATGCTGCCCGAGCCCCTCCGTGGCCCCGCCTTCTCCTCGTACGCGCCGGAGGAGGTCGGCTGGCTGCTCCAGGACCTGTCCGAGGTGGAGCTGGAGGCCCCGACCGAGGAGCGCGAGGAGGCGATCCAGAGCGGCGGCGCGCACTACGCGGAGTCGCTGCCGGTGGAGTACCAGCCGAGCGCGCGCTACCAGGAGCTGTTCCACACGGCCCTGGACGCCTCCGCCGCCCGCATCGCCCGCGCCGTCGGCACGGTCACGGAGACCGTCCTGGCGGAACGCGGCCCCCGCCCCGTCCTCGTCTCGCTCGCCCGTGCCGGCACCCCGGTCGGCGTCCTGATGCGCCGCTGGGCCCAGCACCGGCACGGCCTCGACCTGCCCCACTACGCCGTGTCGATCGTGCGCGGCCGCGGCATCGACGCCAACGCGCTGCGCTGGCTCGCCGCGCACCACGATCCGGCCGACGTCGTCTTCGTCGACGGCTGGACCGGCAAGGGCGCCATCACCCGCGAACTCACCGAGGCCATCAGGGAGTTCGACGAGGTCAACGGGTCCGCGTCCGCCGGCTTCGTGCCGGAGATCGCGGTGCTCGCCGACCCCGGTTCGTGCGTCCGCACCTACGGCACCCGCGAGGACTTCCTCATCCCCTCCGCGTGCCTCAACTCCACCGTCTCCGGCCTGATCTCCCGCACCGTGCTGCGCGCCGACCTGGTCGGCGCGCACGACTTCCACGGCGCCAAGTTCTACCGCGAACTGGCCGGCGCCGACGTGTCCACCGCCTTCCTGGACGCCGTCGCCGCCCGCTTCGACGAGGTCGCCGACGCCGTCGGCACCGAGGTCAAGGAGCTCCTCGCCGCCGACCGCACGCCCACCTGGGAGGGCTGGGCGGCGGTGGAGCGGATCAGCGAGGAGTACGGCATCCACGACGTGAACCTGGTCAAGCCCGGCGTCGGCGAGACGACCCGCGTGCTGCTGCGCCGCGTGCCCTGGAAGATCCTGGCCAAGCGGGGCGCGGACGCCGACCTCGCGCACGTACGGCTGCTCGCCGAACAGCGCGGGGTGCCGGTCGAGGAGGTCGACGAACTGCCGTACAGCTGCGTGGGGTTGATCCACCCCCGGTTCACCCGCGGGGCGACCGGCGCCGACGGCAAGGCGGTGGTGTCCGAGTGACCAGCGCCAACAGCGGCGTGAGCGCCGCCACCGGCACCGACGTGAGCACCGGCTCCGCCACCTCCGCCGCCTCCGCCACGGGCGCCACCGTCCTCGTCGCCAGCGACCTCGACCGCACCCTCATCTACTCCACCGGCGCCCTCGCCCTCGGCATGCCCGACCCGCAGGCCCCCCGCCTCCTCTGCGTCGAGGTCCACGAGGCCAAGCCGCTCTCGTACGTCACCGAGCGCGCCGCCGCCGAACTGCGCGCGCTCGCCGCCGAGACGGTCTTCGTGCCGACCACCACCCGCACCCGCAAGCAGTACCAGCGGATCTCACTGCTCGGCGGCGATCTCGCCCCCCGGTACGCGATCTGCGCCAACGGCGGACACCTGCTCGTGGACGGCGTCTCCGACCCCGACTGGCACGCCGAGGTCCGGCGCCGGGTCGACGACGCGTGCGCGCCGCTGTCCGAGGTCCGCGCCTACCTCACCGCCACCACCGACCTGTCCTGGGTGCGCAAGCACCGCGTCGCCGAGGACCTGTTCGCCTATCTCGTCGTCGAACGCGAACGGCTGCCCCAGGACTGGCTCGACCGGTTCACCGCGTGGGCGGGCGAACGCGGCTGGACCGTCTCGCTCCAGGGCCGCAAGGTGTACGCCGTGCCCCGGCCGCTCACCAAGAGCGCGGCCATGCGCGAGGTCGCCCGCCGCACCGGCGCCACCCTCACCCTCGCCGCCGGCGACTCGCTCCTCGACGCCGATCTGCTGCTCGCCGCCGACCGGGCCTGGCGCCCTGGCCACGGCGAACTCGCCGACACCGACTGGGGCGCGCCGCACGTGACGGCGATGGCCGCGCGGGGCGTCGCGGCGGGCGAGGAGATCGTCCGCGCCTTCCGCGCGGCGGCCCGGGAGCACACCCGGGAGCACACGTCGCCCCGGCTCAACGGCGCCCCCGCCGCGCTCCCGGACCCGGCCTGACCACCCGGGGGACGGCCGCAGGAGCCGCCGCCTGCTCGTCCGCTCCTCGCACGCCGACCCGCTGGCGCGCCTGACCGCGCGCGAGAGCGAGGTCCTGGCGGCGATGGCGCAGGGGCACACGAACGCGGCGGTCGCGGCGCGGCTGCATGTGTCGCAGAGCGCGGTGGAGAAGCACATCAACGCGATCTTCGACAAGCTGGAGCTGACGGGCCGGAGCGAGGGTTACAGCAAGCGGGTGCTCGCGGTGCTGAGGTACCTGGACAGCTAGAGCCTGCTTGGTCAGCCGCAGCAGCCTCCGCCGCAGCACCCGCCACCGCCGGAGGCCTTGGGGTGTGCGGCGGCGGTCCCGCCCACGGCCACGGCCGACAGCAGCTTGACGGTGTCGTCGTGCCCGGCGGGGCAGGCGGCGGGGGCGGCGGACTCGGCCATGGGACGGCTGAGCTCGAAGGTGTCGCCGCAGGTCCGGCAGCGGTACTCGTAACGAGGCATGGCCACAGGTTACGGGGTGAGGCTCAGGCCCGGCCCCGCTCCTCGCGGATCTGCTCGACCACGTGCGCGGCGGTGCCGCGGATCGCCTCCAGCTCGGTGAGGAAGGCCCAGTAGTCGGGGTGCCGGTCGCCGTCGAGCGCGGCCACCGCCCGGTCGATCCGGACCACGGCCTCGTCGAGGGGGCGGGCGTGCCGGGGGTCGGGGGTGGTACGGCCGGCCATCGCGAGCCGCTGCGCGTCCCGTACGGCGAAGCGGGCGCGCTCGATCTCGGCCTGCGGGTCCTTGGCGACGGCGTTCAGGCGCCGCAGCCGGTCGCCGGCCGCGGCGACGCCCTCGTCGGCGGTGTTGAGGAGGGCGCGGGCGGTGGAGAGCAGCGAGGTGGCGTCGGGCCAGCGCTGCTCGGAGCGGGCTTTCGACGCCTCGGCGAGCCGTTCCTCGGCCTGGCGGGCGGCGGTGTCGGCCTGCTCCGGCACATGCTGGAGGTCCTGCCAGCAGGCGACGGCGAAACGGCGGCGCAGCTCGGACAGAACGGGCTCGACCCCGGCGGCGCGGGTGGCGAGCGCCTGTGCGCGGGTACGGAGCGACACGAGCCGCTTGTCGATCTCGGCGGCCCGCTCGGGCACCCGCTCGGCCTCGGCCCGTACCGCCTCGGCCTCGCGCAGCACGGTGTCGGCACGCTGCAGGGTCTCGGCGACGCCGTGCCGCCCGGCGCCCTCGTTGAGCCGGGTGAGCTCGGGCCCGAGCCGGGCGAGCCGGAGCGCGAGGTCGTCGGCCCGGAAGCCCCGCTCCCGTACCGCGTCGAGGGCGGTGCTCGCGTGACGCAGCGCCTGCCGCGCCCGCTCGACGGCGGGCGCGAGCCGGGCCAGCTGGGTCTCGGCCCGTTCGAGCAGCGGCGCGAGCCCCTGCTCGAACCGGTCCAGCTCCTCCTTGGTCCGTACGAGCTCGGCCTTGGCCCGCTCCAGCTCACCGCGGGCCCGCCCGGCGGTCGCCGCGTCCAGCTCGACCCGGTCGAGGTCATGGGCGTCGACGGCCGTGATGTACGTATGGCTGACCTCGTCGATCCGCCGCCCCAGCGCCGCGAAGCCGTCGACGGCGCGGCGGGCGTCCGCCGAGTCGTCCACGGCGCTGATCGTCTCGATGGAGATCCGCAGCCCGCGCTGCGCGGTGTCCAGCTCGTAGAACGCGGCCGCGGCGGCGTCCTTCGCGGCCTGCGCCTCGGCCCGCCGGCTCTCGTCCCGCCCCCCGAACCACCGCCGCCCGCCACCCCCGCCACCGGCGAGGGCCTGCGGCAGCAGCGCCCCGGCGAGCAGCGGAAGCGCGAGGGCCAACCGGAGCGTGCTGCTGATCCCGGACGCCGCCCTGCCCCTGCCCTCGCTCGCCCTCACGTCGCCCTCTCCCCGTGCCGTCTCACCGCGTGCCCGATCGGTCCAATTCTCCCACCCACTACAGACGCCCACACGCCCCCCACCGGTTCACCCCCTCCATCCGTTTGCGGTCCCCACCCGTCCGCCATGTACGCTGTTGCTTCACTCCACGGGTGCGTAGCTCAGGGGTAGAGCGCTGCTCTTACAAAGCAGATGTCGGCGGTTCGAAACCGTCCGCGCCCACCAGCAGGCAGCACGACAAAGGCCCAGGCCACCGGCACTGAACCGGGAACCTGGGCCTTGTTCGTTCTTTGGGTGTGGAGGCGAGGGAGCGGCTCCGTGCCAGTTCCGTGGCAGATGCGTCGCCGGACTCGCCCGGCCGGACCTTCCTGATCTGCTCGTCGACGTGGGCGGCGATGGCACGCCCAGCGCGGCGCGCGGCCCGTCGCCCGGGCCGCGCTCCTGCTATGCCCCAGTCCGCCCCGCCCGCCGGCCGCACGCCTGACAGCTCGGGTTGACCCGTATGCGCTGGTCAGAAGCCCGAAAGCGGCTGAAAGACCGGTGATTCCGAGATCATGTCGCGATTGCGCGGCGGCCCCGGTGTCGTATGCACGTTGTACGGTCCGCGTCATGTCTGAGAGACCGACAACGAGCTGGCGCAAGGGCATAGCCCGCGAGGCCGAGCAACTTGCTACCGGCACCCTGGATCCTGGCTGTGCTTGCATGGCTGACCTGTACCCGGAGGAACTCCTGACGGCGACCGATACCGTCCTCGACTCCTTCGACGCGGAGGTGGCCGAGCTGGATAGCACGGAAGACGTCCAGGTCTTCGCCGTGGTGGAGCGCGTCGTCCTGGCTTTGAACGCTGTGGACGACATCCACTGCGGCTACGAGACGGGTGAACGTGAGGCATTGCGCGCCTACATCGACCAGGCTCTGAGTGAGCACGGCGTCGACGTAACCGCGTTGACCGCCCGGCACGGGCTTGGGCGGTATGAGCTCACGGACAAGTGGCGCGATTGGTAGGCACTCCCACCGATGTGGTGCGCGGTCGGCGCTGGCAGGTGATCTCCTGGCCATCGACGAAGCCCGACCGTCGGTTAGGTCCCGGACGAGTCTCCGGGCCGCCCCCAGACAGGCCGGGGATGCAACCATTCCCTTCAGAGCTGGAACCCCCGGAAGCCGACCGCGCGCTTGAGACCATACGGGCCGGCACTGACAACGGCTCGTGCGTGATTGGCCGTTGAGCGGTCCCCGTTCAAGTCGTTTCGGGACCGGACGGCGTGGGTTCACGTATCAGCGTAGAGGCTTCCTGCGCAGCTTGAGGCGGGGCTCGGAGGCTACTTCTCTCCCCTCGCGGAGCTGGTGAAGTAGCCCCGGCCGGGGGACTGGTGTCCGGCCGGGGGCCGTATGCCCTGCCCGCTCGTGGTCCGCCGTGACCACGAACAGGCAGGAGATCAGGGTCGTGCCTGGTTCCGAGACCGCACGAACCGCGGCGGGATCACTACGCCGTCGTCCGGTCCGGGGAGCGGCGGCAGCTTCGGCCCGCACACACGCCAGTCCTTGTGCAAGTACGCCGGCGGGTGCACTCCGGTCCCCGCGTCGTCACCCCTCGGAGCGGTCTGCGGCCCACCGCATGAGGTCGATGAGCCGGGCCGACAGATCACGGGCGCCGTATTTGAACGCCACCGCGTCCGCCGTGCGGGCCGCCGACGCCAGCAACCGGGCGGCGTCGGCGTGCTCGCGCCTGGGTGCGGCATGGACGTGGCGGATTGCGTCAGCGAGCACGTCCGGGATCGCGGAGGCGATCCGGCCGTACTGTGCGCCCAGCCGCCATTCGACCGCTGTGCCGACTGCATCGGTCGACTCGCCAGGGTGCCGCGTCGGCGGGCCCCGCGGGATCTCGTACCCCGCGATGACCGCCGACAGCTCTGACAGCGCAGTGTGCACTCGCCGCTCCGTGCCTTGATCACCGGAGCGGAGCTGGGTGGCATCGACATCGAGAGCGCGCGCGAGAGCTTCGGGGACGCCGTCGCTCGGGCAGCGGGCGCCGCGCTCGACGGAGCGAACGGTGGCGTACGAGACGTTGGCGAGCGCGGCGAGTCGAGTCTGGGTGAGGCGGCGGGCGCGTCGGCGGGCGGCGATCCGCTCGCCCACCTCCCGCGGGCTGTCAGCGGGCATGCACTGACCGTACCCCCGCCATCACCAGGCGTGTGCCGGAACGGCTACAGGTCGTTCTCCCGGCGTGCGATGTCGACGAGGTCGTGCAGGGAGTCGACGACCCAGTCCGCTGCCGCAGCCACGGCGGGGTCCTCCGCCCACAGGTGTCCCCGGGGGCCGCGTCGTAGGTGCGCCGTACGGAACCCGTACGCCGCCGCCGGCAGAGTGTCGTTCGCCGGGTGGTCGCCGACATAGACGGTCTCCCGTGGCAACGCGCCGCCCGCAACGTCGTTCACGCGGGTGAAGAACTCGGCGCTCGGCTTTGTGCAGCCCCACTCTCCGGATGTCGCGACGAGGTCGGCGGGGAGGTCGAGCGCCCGCAGCAGCCCAGCGGCCTTCTTCGTCTGGTTCCCGGCGATCACCACGCGGACGCCGAGGTCCCGCAGCGCGGCCAGCGCGGTGCGGACGTCGCCGTACAGGTCGGTCTCGTCGAGGTGCTCGCCACGGCCGGCGGCCTCGCGGGCGGCGTACTCGGCGCTGATGTCGATGTCCGGCTTCAGGAGGCGGAGGGCGTCGGCGTTGTCTCGGCCCTGGGCGACGACGGCGCCGACGAGCGCGGAGAGGGTGTGCCGGGGGACGCCGAGCCAGTCGGCCCACAGCGCCCAGTAGCGGTCGTCGTGAACGAGGGTCTCGCCGATGTCGAACACGATGCACTTGATCACGCGCCCGAGCGTACGGGCGGCGTCCCTCCTGCGGCAGGCCCTCTTGCGTGACCTCGGTGTAGCTGGCACACAGGTTGAGGCGAGCGGACAGGCAGGGGGAGGGGCGGTGTCGCGTGTCTGGAACCGGTGATCGCGGGGCGAGGCCTTCGGCGTGGGCGGCAGGGCGCTTCGGCAAGGAGGCCGGGCGGCTCGCAGCCGCGGTGCCGGTGCAGTTGGCGAGGGCGCATCTTCGCGCGCGTGAGGTGCATCTGGCCGCGCGGCTGAAGAAGCGGAGCCCGTACGGGGCCACCCTGGCGGAGGCCGTACGCGAAGAGCTGGCGACGGCGGCGCTGGACCTGGGCGGGGCCGTGCGAGACGTGCGCGGGTACGACTACGCCGTGGTCAATGATCACGCGCTCTTCCCCTTCAAGTACGCGAACCGTCCGACGCCACTGGACCGTGCCCGGCTGGCCGCGGACGCGTCCTCGACGCGTCGGCGGATGCTGATCGGGCACGGGCCGGACCCTCAGGAAGCCCTGTTCCCACTGGATGACGGCCTCGTGACCGAGGAGTACGAGCAGATGCACGAGGCGTTCGAGGAGTTGGGCGCCACGACGAAGCTCATCTGTGTCTTCTTCACCGCTGACCCCGATCGCGGAATCCACGCCATCCACTGGGGAGACGCTCATCTCGAACCTGACCGCACGTTCACGTGGCTCCACAGCGAGCGGCTGCCTGTGGCGCCCGTTCCGCCGGAATGAGTGCGGTGACGCCGGTTCCATGGCCGGATTGCCGCCAGGCGGTCCGGCCGTGCAGCTCCCGGAGCTTGCTCCCCACGCGGAACGCCTGGGGATTGTGAGCGCCAGGGGCCACAGCAGGCGCGGGGTGTGACAGCGTCGCTTGACGTGTGCGCGGCGGGCCCGGTGTACTCCGGAGTATGGAAGACATGGGGGACGGGCCCGAAGTGCAGGTGCCGAACGGGGAGATGACGCCGCAGGGGTATGTCGATCAGCGGCTCGGGCAGTACCAGGAGTGGTACGACCGCAAGGCCACCAGGATGAAGGCGATGCATCTGCGGATGCGGACGGTGTCCGTGGTCGGGGCGGCGCTCGTGCCCGTGCTGGTGAATGTGGATCTGGGGTTCGCGCGGGTGACGGCGACCGTGCTCAGTGTGGTCGTGGTGGCGTCGGTGTCGCTGGAGAGTGTGTACCGGTATCGCGAGCAGTGGAAGAACTACCGGTCGACCGAGCAGCTGCTCGGGCACGAGCGGGTGTACTTCGCCGCCCGCGTCGGGCCGTACCACGGGCAGTCCGACCGGGACGCGTTCACGACGCTCGTCGCCCGGGTGGAGAAGGCCATCGCCAGTGAGAACTCCGCGACGCTCAACGTCATGACGCTCGGCGGGCAGGTCAACTCCGAGCTGCAGCAGTACGGGCTCCCCCCGCAGCGCGAGGGGAGCAGCGGCGCCCCCGCCGGTGCCGCCTAGGCGCGGAAGTCGTACTCCAGTACGTACGACGCCGAGTCGAGGGTCATCTCGTTGAGTTCCACCGGGACTCCCGCCTCCGTCAGGGCCGTTCGGCCGATGAGGATGACCGGTGTGCCGAACTCCAGGGCCAGGCGGGTGGATTCCTCCGCCGTCGGCATCCGGCTGCGGATCTCCTCGCGGAAGTGGACGGGCCGGTGCCCCAGTTCGGCGAGCCGGGCGTAGGTGCCGCCGGGGCCCGTCTCCGGTTCGGTGATCGCGGTGCCCTCGGCGAGTGAGGCCGGCAGGTACGAGACCGAGAGCAGCACCGGGCGCTCGTCGAGTACGAAGCGGCGGCTGCGTACGCACACCGGCGCGTCCGGCGAGTCCAGGCCGAGCACCCGGGCCACCCGCGCGCCCGCCGGGGCGGCCGGGGTCACCTCCAGCTGGTCGATCACGAGCGCGCGGTCCTCGATGTCCGCCGACCAGACCGAACGGCCGCTGCCCCAGTGGTCGTGGGCCAGCCGCGGGATGCCCCGGCGGCGCAGCGGGCGGAAGGAGCGGACGAACACGCCGGCGCCCTTGCGGGCCTCCGCGAGGCCCTCGTTGCGCAGGACGGACAGGGCCTGGCGGGCGGTCATCCGGGCCACGTCGTAGGTGGACATCAGATCGTTCTCGCCGGGGAGCCGGTCGCCCGGCGCGAAGGTGCCCGACTGGATCGCGGTCCTCAACTCGTCGGCGATCCGCTGGTACTTGGGCCGACGACCGCTTTCCGGGTCAGTCATGAGTGGACCACTCCCTTCCGTCTGCGGGACACCCTACGGCGAGCCTCCGCGAGGCGGTGTGCAGCGGTGGGGCGGCCCGCGTGGGCGATCCATCCTTCGGGGGACATCTCTAGAGATGCGTTGACACAGCGCGACGCCCGGGCTTCGCTGGGTGTATCCATCTGATCTCCGGAGAGATGGACGAGAGGGACGAGATGGACGAGCCGGACGGGAGGGATGCGTGAAGTCAGAGCCCGAGGTCGGTGACCTCGTACGGGACACGGCCACCGGGCGGGTCGGCTTCTACGTCGACGCCGTCGCCGGCCGCTTCCTCATCCGGCCCGTCCACGGCGGCCCCGAGTGGGAGGCCGAGCCCGCCGACGTCCAGCCCGCCACCCCGATGCGGGAGCTGCGTGCCCGGGCCGCCGAGATCAACGCCCGGAGCCGGCGGGGCCTGAGCTGACGGCGGGCGGGCCGCCGTTGTCAGTGGAGCGCTGTCAGTGGAGCGCTGTCAGTGGGGCGCGTCACACTGGAAGCATGTGCCGCAGCATCAAGACCCTCCGCCCGCCCGCCCTGCCCCACGAGGCCACCGAGGACGACATCCGCGCCGCCGCGCTCCAGTTCGTCCGCAAGGTCTCCGGCTTCCGCGCGCCCGCCGCCCACAACCGCGAGGTCTTCGACCGCGCCGTGGACCAGATCGCCGAGGCCACCGCGCACCTCCTCGCCGACCTGCACGTACGCGGTGCGCACGCGCACCCGGACGGGCACCCGCACCCGGACGGGCACCCGCACCCGGACGGGCACCCGCACCCGGACGGGCACCCGCACCCGGTCAGCCCGCCAGTGTCGGCGCCGGAGCCGCAGCCGGACGCCGTATGACATAGGCCGCGAGCGAGCCCGCCAGGAAGAGCGCGAGCACCGGGACGCAGGCGCCGAGCCAGGTCGCGCCGAGCCAGCGGCCGCCGAGCCAGCCGAGCCCGACGCCGTACGTCGCCCAGACCGTGGCCGCCAGTGCCGACCACGGCAGGAAGTCGCGCAGCCGCCGCCCGGTCGCGCCCGCGCCCAGGGAGACCACGGAGCGGCCCGCCGGGGCGAACCGGGCGAGGACGACGAGCAGTCCGCCGCCGCGCGCCAGCGTCTCGCCGAGACGTTCCTGCGCAGCGCTCAGGCGACGTGAACGGGCCACCGCGCGGCTCAGCCGGCCGCCGCCGCGCCGGGCCAGACGGTACGCGGCGAGGTCGCCGAGCACCGACGCGCCGGCCGCGCAGAGCAGCAGCGGGAGCAGGGCAGGGGCGTAGGGGGCGCCGGTCGCGACGGCGGCACCGGCCGGGCCCGCCGCGGCCGCGGCCGCGGTCACGGCACCTGCCGCCGAGGCCGAGGCGGCGGTGGCGGCCGTGACCACCAGGATTCCGCTCGGCAGCACCGGCAGGAAGACGTCGAGCAGGATCGACGTCGCCACCGCCGCGTAGATCCACGGGCCCGAGGTCAGCGACTGCAGTGACCACCCCGTGCCGTCGAGCACGTTCACGGGGCCTGAGCCTACGCGGCGACCAGGCCCCGGACGCCGACCGGGGCCGGAAACCGCCTCAGCGGTCCCCGGCCCCGGCCCCGCAGTCCTGCGGTCCTGCGGCCCTGCTCGGCCCTGCTCGGTCGTGCTCGGTCCTGACGATTCGTTCTTACGCCGTCACCGCGGCGGACTTCTCCTCCGCGCGCCCCGCGGCCGTGCCACGCGCGCCGAAGAGGCCGCCGAGCGCCAGCGCGCCCGGGCCGGTGAAGACGAGCAGCAGGAAGGCCCAGCAGAACAGGGCCGCGGGCTCGCCGCCGTTGCGGAGCGGGAACAGCTCCATCGACTGGTGCACGTCGAAGTACGCGTACGCCATCGAGCCGGAGGCTATGAGGGCCGCGCCGCGCGTGCCCAGGCCGAGCAGCACCAGGCCGCCCGCGACGAGCTGGATGACCGCCGCGTACCAGCCCGGCCAGGTGCCGCCGGGGAGCGTGCCACCGCTGCCGTCGGCGCCGCCGATCCAGCCGAAGAGGGAGGCGGCGCCGTGGCAGGCGAAGAGCAGACCGATGACGATCCGGAAGAGGCCGAGTGTGTAGGGCTGGGCCTGGTTCAGGCGGCTCGTGAGCGCGTTCATGGGAGGTGGGGACTCCTTCGGTCTGGCCCGTGCCGAGGTGGCACGGGTCGTGGGGACGGAACCGACGAGTCCTCAGATTAGGCGGACCTCACCAATGCTTGCAACTTCAACAACAATCCTGCGGAAGACGCCCGAGTTCAGCGCCCGTTCACGAACTCGCCGTCCGCCCGCGGACTCGGGGGCCGTTCAGCAGCCGTTGAGGGTCGACTGCAGGGCGCTCTTCTCCGCCGAGTCGACGCTGAGGCCGTAGTAGTACTTCACCTGCACCCACATGCGGGCGTACGTGCAGTGGTACGCGGTGCGCGGCGGCATCCACTCCGCCGGGTCCTGGTCGCCCTTGCTCTGGTTGACGTTGTCGGTGACCGCGATGAGCTGCGGGCGGGTCAGGTCGTTGGCGAAGCCCTGACGCTTGCTGGTGGTCCAGGAGTTGGCGCCCGAGCGCCAGGCCTCCGCGAGCGGGACGACGTGGTCGATGTCCAGGTCGGAGGCGAGGGTCCAGGTGGCACCGTCGTACTCGGAGTACCAGCTGCCGCTCACCGCCGCGCAGTTGGAGTCCGTGACGACGTTCACGCCGTCGCGCTTGAGGACCACCTCGCGGGTGTTGCAGGTGCCGGACTGGGTGATCCAGTGGGGGAAGAGGTCGCGGCTGTAGCCGGTGGAGGAACCTTCCGCCTTCACCGTCAGGGAGGCGAGGTAGGTGCGGGCGGTGGAGGCGCTGACCGGGGTGGGCGGGGAGGCCTGGGCGGCCGGGGCGGTGGCGAGGAGGCCGGTGACGGTCAGGGCGGCGGAGGCGGCGAGGACAGCGGTTCGACGCGCGTAGACGCTGGCGGCGGACATGCGAACTCCCTTGGGGTGGGGGGACCTTGGCCGCGGTCGGCCCGCCCGGGGCGCGACCCCGGGTGCCGGGCGGCCCGGTCATCGTGGCGGCGCCTGGTTTCCGTGAGGGGTGCGCCAGGTAACAGAGTGGCGACATGAACACGTCACATCAAGAGCTGTGACGTGCCCTGGCTGCAAGGGAATTCGGGAGTTCGGGAGTTCGGGAGTTCGGGAGCGGGAGAGGGCGTGCCGATGGGTACGCGAAAGGGCGGCCCGTACGCCGAGTACGGGCCGCCCTTCCGCGACCTCCGGGGGTACGGGGGTACGGCGCGGGTGCGGGGTCAGGCGCGCGCGAAGCTCAGGGTGAGGGTGCCGTCCGCCGCCGGCGCGATCCGCACCCCGGTCAGGTCCTCGACGTGCACGTCGGGAGCGAAGGCGGCGGCCCGCGGGCCCACGCCCACCACCCGCATGCCCGCCGCCCGGCCCGCCTGGATACCGGCCTCGGAGTCCTCGAAGACCACGCAGTCGGCGGGCTCGAAGCCCAGCGCCGCCGCGCCCTTCAGGAAGCCCTCCGGGTCCGGCTTGCTCGCGCCGACGCACTCGGCGGTGACCCGGGTCTCCGGCATCGCCAGGTCGGCCGCGCCCATCCGGGCCGCGGCGAGCGCCGCGTCGGCCGAGGTCACCAGGGCGTGCGGCAGGCGCGCGAGCGCGGCCATGAACGCGGGCGCGCCCGCCACCGGCACCACCCCGTCGAGGTCGGCGGTCTCCTCGGCGAGCATGGCCCGGTTCTCGGCGTGGTTCTGCTCCATCGGGCGGTCCGGGAGCAGGGCGGCCATCGTGGCGTACCCCTGACGTCCGTGCACCACCTTCAGGGCCTCGTCCGGGTCGAGCCCGTGCCGCTCGGCCCAGCGCCGCCAGCAGCGCTCCACGACGGCGTCGGAGTTGACGAGCGTGCCGTCCATGTCGAGCAGGAGTGCGCGGGCGGTGAGCGACGCCGGGGTGGTGGCGGTCATCGGGGATCTCCAGGAGGGGTGGTCGGAGATGGGGTGTGGCAGTACGAAGCGGTCCCGCCCACCGGTCAGGGAGTGCGGGCGGGGCCACTTTGTTCCTCCACGATACAAAACGAGGCCGAGGCCGCCAAGTCCGTCCACATCCCGGGCGCCGCCCCGGTCCCGGGCGCCGACCCTGACCCGGTCACGGCCTCACCCCCAGCCGCCGCCCCAGCCGTCGGAGCCGCCGCCGCCCGAGCCGCCGTCCTGGCTGCTCGTCTGGTTCTCCAGGGCGCGCCGGGTGCTGGGCCCGTAGACCCCCTTGGGGTCGTCCTTGATGTACATGTACGACTGGAAGACCTCGACCGCGTGCTCGACCTTCCGCCCGTACCTGCCGTCGATGGGTCCGCCGTAGAGACCCACCTGGCGCAGGCGCAGCTGGAGGTCCTCCACCTCGGCACCGGTGGAGCCGATGCGCAGGGTCGTGGCCGTCGAGGGGGTGCTGGTCGCGCGGGTCGGTGCCGCGGAGGTCGTACGGGGCGGGGCCGCGGGCGCGGGCGTCGTGCGCGCGGCGCGGGTGGCCACCGGGGACGGTGAGCCGGTGGCGGACGGCGTCGGGCTCGCGGAGTCGGACGTGCTCGCCGAGGGGGAGGGGGTGGTGGTCGGAGCCTCGGAGACGACCACGTTCTCGGACGCGCTGGTGGTGACCTCGGGCACGCCGGCCCGGTCCTCGGTCTCGTCGTCACCGCCGCCGATCAGCGCGGCGGCCAGGGCGGCGGTGCCGACCACGGCGGCCGCGACCACACCCGCGATCGCCCTGCCGCGGGCCCGGCTCTGCCGCCGCCCGCTCCGGCCGCCGCGCCCGCCGGGGGCGTACGCCAGGGTGTGCGCGGGCCCCTCGTCCGGGTACGCCTCGTCCGGGTATCCCTCGTCCGGGTATCCCTCGTCCGGGTATCCCCCGTCCGGGTATGCGCCGCCGGGGTGTCCCTCCCCGAATCCGTACCCGGCCCCGCCCTCGTACCCGGCCCCGCCCTCGTGCCCGTACCCGGCCCCGCCCTCGTACCCGGCCCCGTACCCGTAGGGGGCGCCCCCGGCCTCGTACCCCTCCTGGTACGCGGCATCCGGCGCCGTACCGGGCAGCAGCAGGCGCATGGTCTCGGGCCCCCCGCCCGGACCCGCGGCCGTCGCCCCGGCGGCCGGAGCCGTCGCGGGCGTCACCTCCGGCGGCAGCGGACCCGCGAGCGGCCCCGGCGTCACCGGAGGTGCCACCGGCGGTGCCACCGGAGGCGCCTCCGGTACCACGACCGGCGGCAACACCGTCGTCTCGTCCGGACCCGTCTCCGCAGCCCTCTCCGCAGCCCTGTCCGCGGCCGTGTCCGCCCCGGTCCCCGCCCCCGCCCCCGGCAGCGTCACATACGGCCGGATGCGCAACGGGTCGAAGCCCTCCGCCGCGGCCAGTGCCGCGGCCTGCGCCTGCGCACGCGCCTGCGCGCGCTCGCAGGCGCAGCCAGGTCTGTGTACACCGCATTCAGGACAGGTGTGTCCGGACATCGTTGGGTCCCTCCCCGGTTCAACTGCGAGCGATTATGCAGCCCGCACCTGGGAGCCAGGTGAACACCTGTGCCCCTCGGCAGGCCATACCGGGACGAACACCCCAGGATGGGGGTACCGCGAACCGGTCGGCGGAGTCCGCGGAGACGGAGGAGACGCCCATGGCCCAGGAAGTACGCGCGCCGGAGGCCGGTGACGGCCCCGCACCGGGGGAGGGACGGAGTCACCGGACCGTGCTCGTCGCGATCGGCGCGCTGCTGCTCGGCATGCTCCTCGCCGCACTCGACCAGACCATCGTCTCCACCGCCCTGCCGACCATCGTCAGCGAGCTCGGCGGCATGGAGCACCTCTCCTGGGTCGTCACCGCCTACATGCTGGCGTCGACCGCGGCCACCCCCCTCTGGGGCAAGCTCGGCGACCAGTACGGGCGCAAGAAACTGTTCCAGGGCGCCATCGTCCTCTTCCTCATCGGCTCGGCGCTCTGCGGCATCGCCCAGAACATGCCCCAGCTCATCGGCTTCCGCGCCGTCCAGGGCCTCGGCGGCGGCGGGCTCCTGGTGCTCTCCATGGCGATCGTCGGCGACCTCGTCCCGCCGCGCGAACGCGGGCGCTACCAGGGCCTGTTCGGTGCGGTGTTCGGCACCACCAGCGTGCTCGGGCCGCTGCTCGGCGGGCTCTTCGCCGAACACCTCTCCTGGCGCTGGGTGTTCTACATCAACCTCCCCATTGGGATCGTCGCCCTCTTCGTCATCGCCGCCGTCCTGCACATCCCGGTCGGCACCACCCGCCACACCATCGACTACCTCGGCACCTTCCTCATCGCCTCGGTCGCCACCTGCCTCGTTCTCGTCGCCTCCCTCGGCGGCACCACCTGGGACTGGAACTCGCCGCAGATCATCGGCCTGGCCGTGCTCGGGGCCGTGCTGCTCGTCCGGTTCGTGTACGTGGAGCGGCGCGCCGCCGAACCCGTGCTGCCCCTCAAGCTGTTCCGGATCCGCACCTTCACCCTCGTCTCCGTCATCAGCTTCGTCGTCGGCTTCGCCATGTTCGGCGCGATGACCTTTCTCCCGACCTTCCTCCAGGTCGTGCGGGGCGTCACGCCCACCATGTCCGGCGTGCACATGCTGCCGATGGTCGTCGGCATGTTCCTCACCTCGACCGCCTCCGGGCAGATCGTCTCCCGCACCGGCCGCTGGAAGGTCTTCCCGATCGCCGGGACCGGCGTCACCGCCCTCGGCCTGCTGCTTCTGCACCGGCTCAGCGAGACCAGCTCGACCTGGGAGATGAGCGTCTACTTCTTCGTCTTCGGCGCCGGACTCGGCATGGTCATCCAGGTCCTGGTGCTCGTCGTGCAGAACGCCGTCCCGTACCAGGACCTCGGCGTCGCCACCTCGGGAGTCACCTTCTTCCGCTCCATCGGCGCCTCCTTCGGCGTCGCCGTCTTCGGCACCCTCTTCACCAGCCGCCTCACCGGCAAACTCGGCGACGCCCTCGCCGGCGCGGAACTCCCGCCCGGCGCCGGCGCCGGGCGGCTCGCCGCCGACCCGCGCGCGATCGGCGAACTGCCGCCGGAGCTGCGGCCCGCCGTGCTGCACGCGTACGCCACCTCCATCACCGACGTGTTCCTGTACGCGGCGCCTGTCGTCCTGGTCGCCTTCGGCGTCTCCTGGTTCCTCAAGGAGGACCGGCTGCGCGGCTCCGTCACCGTGCCCGACCCCAGCCGGACCCTCGCCGGCAACCCGGTCGAGCGCTCCTCGTACGACGAGCGCTCCTCGTACGACGAGTGCGCCCGCGCGCTCTCCGTGCTCGGATCACGCGAGGGCCGCAGACGGATCTACGAGAAGATCACCGCCCGGGCAGGGCTCGACCTGATGCCCGCGTCGAGCTGGCTGCTGCTGCGGGTGCGGTGCCACGGCACCGTCGAACCGGCCCGGCTCGCCGAGGCCACGCCCGTACCGCCGCGGGCGATCACCGAGGCGGCCCGGCAGCTGGAGGAACGGCGGCTCGTGGACCGTGAAGGGGCCCAGCTGGTCCTCACCGAGTCGGGCGCGGCGACGGCGGTACGGCTCGCGAAGGCGCGCGAGGACTCGCTCTCGGAACTCCTCGGCGACTGGTGGGGGCCCGACCGGCCCACCGATCTCGTACGGCTCGTGGAACTGCTCACCGCCGAGCTGGCGGGCTCGGACGCGGAACGGCCCCGTTCGCCGGAGCCGCCCGGAGACCACCAGGTGTGACCCGTCAGGTGGCTACAGCTCCTTGCCGTACCAGATCTCCATGTACGGGCCGGTGCAGTACGCGGGTATCTCGGCGTACCCGTGGCGGGTGTACAGCGCCCGCGCCTCCACCAGGTCCAGGCGGGTGTTCAGGACCGTCCGGCGGGCGCCGAGCGCACGGGCCGCGTCCTCCAGGCCGCGTATGAGCAGGTCGGCGCCGCCCGTACCGCGGAACGCCGGGCGGACGAACACCCGCGTCAGTTCGGCCCGTTCGGCGTCGATCAGTACGACCCCGCCGCAGGCCGCCGGCGCGCCGTCGCGGCGGCCGACGAGGAACCCGCCGGACGGCGGGGCGAGCAGTTCGAGACCGTCGTCGATCATGTCGTCGTCGTACTCGTCCTCGGTCAGCACCCGGCCGAAGTAGCGGCCCGCGACATCGCCGTAGTAGTCGCGGCGCAGGGCGGTGGCGTCCGGGGTGTCGACGCGCTCGGGGGAGAAGATCCAGGTCATGCGCACCATTCTCGGCGCGCACGACCCGGGGAAGCTCCCGAATTACTTCGGGTTGCTTCAGGTTGCTGCAGGTTGCTTCGGGCTGCTGCGGGTTACTTCGGGGAGGCCTGCTGGACGACCTCGAAGGACCACAGCGTGGAACCGGTCGCGGCGGGCGCCGGACGCTCCTTGCCGCCCTCGCCCCCGGAGGTTCCCTGGTGGGCGGCCTTCATGGAGCCGTTCATCCAGTTCTGGAAGTCCTCCTCGCTCCGCCAGCGGGTGTAGACGAGGTACTGGTCCGTCCCCTCCAGCGGGCGGAGCAGCTCGAACCACTCGAAGCCGTCCGAGTTCTCGACGGCCCCGGCCCGCGCGGCGAACCGCTGCTCCAGGACCTCGCGCTGCTCGGCCGGCACGGTCAGGACATTGATCTTCACGACGCTCATGGCAGCAGCATAGGCACGCGGGCGGCCGTGCCGGACCGGGCCCGAAGTCCTGTCCGGCCGAGAGGGTGACCGATCGGTGCCGGCCGAGGACTGGCCGAGGACTGGCCGAGGACTGGCCGAGGACGCGGGCGACGAGCAGGCCGTCGTAGCCCTTGGTGCCGACGGTCTGGAGGGCGGTCGCGTCGAGCCGGGGCTCGTTCGAGATGAGCTCGAACATGTCGCGGGTGCCGGTGATCGCCGCGTCGTCGGGGTGCGGGGTGGCGACCCTGCCCGAGCGGCCCACGTTGTCGACGACGATCAGCGTGCCGGGGCGGGAGAGCTTGAGCGCCCAGGCGACGTAGTGCGGGTTGTTGACCTTGTCGGCGTCGATGAAGACGAAGTCGAAGGGGCCCGCGCCCTCCTGCTCCAGGAGCGGCAGGGTGTCGAGGGCCGCGCCGACCCGCACCTCGACGGTCTTGTCGAGGCCGGCCCGGGCGATGTTGGCGCGGGCCACCTCGGCGTGCTTCGGGGAGTACTCGAGGGTGATGAGCCGTCCGTCGGCGGGCAGCGCGCGGGCCAGCCAGATGGTGCTGTAGCCGCCGAGGGTGCCGATCTCCAGGACGTTCCTGGCGCCCTGCGTGGCGACCAGCAGGTTCAGGAGCTTGCCCTGGTTGGGCGCGACGGCGATCTGGGGCAGGCCGGCGGCCGTGGAGTCGGCGAGGGCGGCGGTCAGCGCCTCGTCGGCCGGGACGAGCAGATCGGTGAAGTAGGTGTCGACGGCGGTCCATTGAGCCTGGTCACGGTCATGGGTGGTCATGCGGCCGAACGTACACCGGATGCGCCGGGCCGCGGGTGATCCTGCCCGGTCCGGCGTCGGTTCCGGCGTCGGATTCGCGCCACGGCGAAGCCGATTGCGGCGAGCGGCAGGACCGTGCCGGTGACGGTGATCAGCCAGACGGGGATGCCGCCGGCCGTCCACAGCCGGTCCTTCCAGACGATCTCGCGGTACGGCGTGTCGGCGGCGGCCCGGACGAGCTCGTGGTCGCCGCTGATGCGGGCGGGCTCGGGGAAGGACTGGTCGACGGCGGTGAGGAACACCCGGCCGGGGCCGGTGAGTTCGGCGACGGCGCCGGCCGGCCGGTCGACGGCGCCGGCGAACAGTACCTCGGGGCGGGCGCCGCCGATGGCGTCCTTCGGCTCCATGCGGTGGCCGGAGAGCACGTAGAGGCCGAGGGACTGCGGGGTGGTGGCGAGCCGGGAGAGCCGCATCGGGTAGACGGGCCGGTCGTTGGGGAAGGTGATGCGGAGCGGGTCGAGGGCGCCGTAGAGGGTGTCGCCGGCCTTCTCGGGGGCGAGGCGGACGGCGACGTACTCCCACTTCCGCTCGACGTACGGGCGCAGTTCGGCGGCGAGCCGGTCGGAGAGCTCGAAGCCGTTGCGGTGCAGCCAGTCGCCGAGCGCGGCCGGGTCGGTGGCGGTGAGGCGCGCGACGTCGAAGGGGCCGAGCCGCTCCCGGCCGACGACGCCGACACCCGCGCCGGCGCGGGGCGGCGCCCCGGCGGAGACGCCGTCCCCGTCGGAGGCGAAGGGCCAGTCGTCTCCGCGCGGCCAGAAGTAGTCGCGGGTGCGGTGCTCGGGCGCGGTGAGGGCGTCGAGCTGGTCGAAGAGCGCGGGGTCGCCGAGGGCGACGTCGGCGCGGTGCGGCACCGGCATCACCCAGGCGGCCTTCTTGGCGTCGCCGTGCACGGTGAAACGCATGACGATCCGTTCGGTGCCGGTGCGCTCGTCCCAGTGCACGGCCGAGGTCTCCCGGTCGACGCCGATCCGGTCCATCTTGTTGGTGACCATGGCGCCGCAGCCGCAGGCGTAGGCCGGCGCGACGAGCGAGCCGAGCTGGAGCGCGAGCAGTGCGAGCAGCGTGGTGAGCAGTCGCGTGGTGAGAAGGCGCATGGTGAGCAGTCGTTGTATCCCCCGCATGCCACCTGGGACGTACGAGGGGAGCGACCGGTTCCGGCCCGGCCGCCCCCTCCCGGGTCGGACCGACCGGTTCCGGCCCGGCCGCCTCCCTCCCGGGGCGGACCGACCTGATCAGCCCACCCGGACCTGGAGCTCCTTGATGCCGTTGAGCCAGGCGGCGCGCAGTCGGCGCGGGTCGCCCGCGAGGGTGAGGCCGGGCAGTTCGTCGGCGAGGGCGTCGAAGATCAGCTCGATCTCCTTGATGGCGAGGGACTTGCCGAGGCAGAAGTGGGGTCCGCCGCCGCCGAAGCCGAGGTGCGGGTTGGGATCGCGGGTGATGTCGAAGAGCTCGGGGTTCTCGAAGACCTCGGGGTCGTTGTTGGCGGAGGAGTAGAAGAGGCCGACGCGGTCGCCCTTCTTGATCTTCTGGCCGCCCAGCTCGGTGTCCTGGGTGGCGGTGCGCTGGAAGGAGACGACCGGGGTGGCCCAGCGGACGATCTCCTCGGCGGCGGTGGCGGGGCGCTCCCGCTTGTAGAGCTCCCACTGATCGGGGTGGGTGAGGAAGGCGTGCATGCCGTGGCTGATGGCGTTGCGAGTGGTCTCGTTGCCGGCGACGGCGAGCAGCAGCACGAAGAAGCCGAACTCGTCGGAGGAGAGGTTGCCCTGGCCCTCGGCGGCGACGAGCTGGGACACGATGTCCCTGGCCGGGCACTCCTTGCGGGCGGCGGCGAGGTTCATGGCGTAGCCGATGAGCTCCATGGCGGCCTCGACGCCGATCTCCTCGGTGATGGCGTACTCGGGGTCGTCGTACGCGACCATCTTGTTCGACCAGTCGAAGATCCGGGCCCGGTCCTCCTGCGGTACGCCGATGAGTTCGGCGATGGCCTGGAGCGGGAGTTCGACGGCGACGCGGGTGACGAAGTCGAAGACGCCGTCCGAACCGGACGCCAGCGCGGCCGTCCTGGCCGCGGTGACGATGGCGCGGGCCCGGTCGCGCAGGGCCGTCTCCAGGCTGCGGATGGCGCGCGGGGTGAAGCCGCGCTGGACGATCTGGCGGACCCGGCTGTGCTCGGGCGGGTCCATGTTGAGCATGATCAGCTTCTGGACCTCGATCTGGTCGCGGTCGATGTGCTCGTTGAAGCGGATGACCGCGGTGTTCTCGTTCGAGGAGAACAACTCCGGGTGCGTGGACACGTACTTGACGTCCGCGTGCCGGGTCACGGCCCAGTAGCCCTCGTCGGCGAAGCCGGTGACACCGGGCGGCTGGGCGCACCACCAGACGGGGGCGGTCTGCCGCAGCCGTGCGAACTCCGGGTGGGGGACGCGGGCTTGGAGCAGATCGGGGTCGGTGGCGTCGAACCCTTCGGAGAGATGGGGGCAGTGCATCGGCAACTCCATATCTGATGGACCATCAGAAGTTGCCCGGAAAGGTAGTAACGAGTTCTACAAGTAGCAAGGCGCGCGGCGGGAACTGTTGCGTCCCGGACCCTTGCGTACCGGCGGTAGCAGTCATAAGACTGCACTCAGAACTAGAACGCGTACTAGTTCTACGTGACGTCGACCGGCGAGGGTGCCGGGACACCCACCCGGGCGAGGAGAGGACGAGCTCACATGGCCGCGGAACCCGTCATCGTCGAAGCCGTACGCACCCCCATCGGCAGGCGCGGAGGCGCCCTCGCCAATCTGCACCCCGCCTACCTCCTCGGGGAGACCTACCGCGAGGTCCTCGGGCGCACCGGCATCCCCGCCGACTGCGTCGAGCAGATCGTCGGCGGCACCGTCACCCACGCCGGCGAACAGTCCATGAACCCGGCCCGCACCGCCTGGCTCACCATGGGCCTCCCGTACGAGACCGCCGCCACCACCGTCGACTGCCAGTGCGGCTCCTCCCAGCAGGCCAGCCACATGGTGGCCAACATGGTCGCGGCCGGTGTCATCGACATCGGCATCAGCTGCGGCGTCGAGGCGATGTCCCGCGTCCCGCTGGGCTCCGGCTCCAAGCACGGCCCCGGAAAGCCCTGGCCGGACGAGTGGAACGTCGACCTGCCCAACCAGTTCGAGGCCGCCGAGCGCATCGCCCGCCGCCGCGGCCTCACCCGCGAGCGCGTCGACTCGCTCGGCCTGCTCTCCCAGGAGCGCGCCGCCGTCGCCTGGGCCGAGGAGCGCTTCAAGCGGGAGACCTTCGCCGTCCAGGTCCCCACGACGGAGGAGGAGCAGCACGCCGGCCAGGGCATGTGGCGGCTCGTCGACCGCGACGAGGGGCTGCGCGACACCAGCATGGAGGTCCTCGGCGGGCTGAAGCCAGTCATGCCGACCGCCATCCACACGGCCGGGAACTCCTCCCAGATCTCCGACGGCGCCAGCGCGATCATGTGGGCGTCGAAGAGGATGGCCCGCGCGCTCAAGCTGCGCCCGCGGGCCCGTATCGTCGCCCAGGCCCTGGTCGGCGCGGACCCGCACTACCACCTCGACGGGCCGGTCGACGCGACCCGGGCGGTGCTCGGCAAGGCGGGGATGTCGCTCAAGGACATCGACCTGGTCGAGATCAACGAGGCCTTCGCGTCGGTGGTGCTCAGCTGGGCGCAGGAATTCGAGCGGGACTTGGACGGGCTTGCGAAGGTGAACGTCAATGGTGGGGCGATCGCGCTCGGGCACCCGGTGGGGGCGACCGGGGCGCGGCTCATCGCGACGGCGCTGCACGAGCTGGAGCGGACGGACAAGGAGTTCGCGCTGATCACGATGTGCGCGGGCGGGGCGCTGGCGACGGGCACGATCATCCAGCGCCTGTAGGGCACGGAAAAGCCGCGCGGGGTCGGGAAACGCCGCCCGGCCCCGGAAAAGCCGCCCGGCCCCGGAAACGCCGCAGGCCCCGGAAACGCCGCAGGCCCCGGTTCCTCCGCTGGGGAGGACGGGGCCTTGCTGCGTCGTGGCGTCGCGGCGCTACTGGGCGGTCGGCTTAGTACCAGCCGTGGGACTGCCAGAAGGCCCAGGCGCCGTTCGGGGAGCCGTAGCGCTCGTTCATGTAGTTCAGACCCCACTTGATCTGGGTGGCGGGGTTGGTCTTCCAGTCGGCACCGGCGGAGGACATCTTCGAGCCGGGCAGGGCCTGGACCAGGCCGTAGGCGCCGCTGGAGGAGTTGGTGGCGGAGGCGTTCCAGCCGGACTCGTGCTCGACGATCTTGCTGAAGGACGCGAACTGCGACGGCGGCACGATCTGTCGGGCGATCTCCTGCGGGGTGGCGGCCGAGGCCGAACCCGTGCTGCCGAGCACCGCACCCGAGGCGCCGAGGAGAAGGGCGGCGGAGACGGCGAAGGTCTTCTTGCGGGAGGCGGCGCGAGTGGCGATCGAGCGGAACAAAACGTCATACCTAACGTCGGGGGCAAAGGTCGCGCCAGGCGATTTCGGCATGCCGGAACCAGAGCCCGGAGAACCGGGAACTGGTGGGGATCCGGCCTGCCTGGTGGTCTGCCGTGGTGCTCTCGGCGAGAAGCCCTGAGCACCGGCTGCCTGGCGACGTCCACTACAGAAACAAATCCGGCGGGGCGGTGCAACGACCCCCGGTACGAGGAAGGTTCGGACCCGACGGGGGCGGACGGGGGTCGCGGGGCCGCGTGCGGGGTGCCCTGTTTCCGCAGGTCACGCCCCTCTATGGGGTGATTTGGGCGGCTCGTCCCGGCACTACTATTCCGCGTCGTACGTGACCTGGGTCCTATGAGGCGCCTCACCCCGGAGGGCCTCTCCGGGCCCCTCGAATGTGACCTGGGCCTCGAAGTTCGCCCGCCGGGTGGCCCGCCGGAGGGCTCGGAGGAGGGCGCCGCCGACCGTCATGGTGAGCACGACGGTGAGCAGGGCCCGGCCGAGGTCCCAGCCGAGGGAGGTGGTGAGGACGAAGGCGAGGAAGCGGACGAGGTTGGCGGAGGCCGGATCGCCGGGCACGAAGAAGATCCCGCCGTCGCCCCCGGCGCCTGTGGTGCCCGTGTTGCCGCCGCCGCTGACGGTGACCCATCCGTACAGGTTGGTCACCGTGCCGTACGCGAAGGCCGCGACGAAGCCGTACGCGGCGAGCAGCACCAGCTCGCGCCGGCCGCGCAGCCGGTCCGGGCCCGGCAGCAGGCCCGCGCCCATCGCGAACCACCCCATGGCCAGCATCTGCGTCGGCAGCCACGGCCCCACCCCGCCGGTGAGCAGCGCCGACGCGAACATCGTCACCGCGCCGAGCACGAACCCGAAGCCCGGCCCGAGGACCCGTCCGCTCAGCACCATCAGGAAGAACATCGGCTCCAGACCGGCCGTCCCCGCCCCGATCGGCCGCAGCGCCGCCCCCACGGCGGCCAGGACCCCCAGCATCGCCACCGCCTTCGCGTCCATGCCGCAGTCGGCGATGGTCGCCACGACGACGCCGATGAGCAGCGGCAGCATCAGGGCGAAGAACCAGGGGGCGTCGGCGGCGTGGTCGGTGAGCGCGGAGTCACGGTCGGCGAAGAGCGGCCAGCCGATGGCGACGAGCCCGACGAAGGAGACGAGCGCGAGGGCGGCGACGGACTTGGGGCCGAGCCGGACGGGACGAGCGGCGCGGGTGCGCGGACGCGTGGGCGTGGGCGTGTGCGTGTGCGTCTGGGCCTGTGTGTGCGTGTGCGTGTGCGGGGCGGTCATGAGCGGAGCGCCTTCTCGACCTGCTCGACCGTGAGCCACGGCTCGGGCGCGAGCACCTTCGCGACCTGCGGCGAGAACGCCGGCGACGACACCACGACCTCGGCCGTCGGCCCGTCCGCGACCACCTCGCCACCCGCCACGATCACCACCCGGTGCGCCAGCTCCGCCGCCAGCTCCACGTCATGCGTGGCGAGCACGATCGCATGCCCGTCGGCGGCGAGCGCCCGCAGCCGGCGTACGAGGCGCGCCTTCGCCGCGTAGTCCAGGCCCCGGGTCGGCTCGTCCAGGAGCAGCAGCGGAGGCCTCGCGGTCAGGACCACGGCCAGCGCGAGCGCCAGCCGCTGCCCCTCGGACAGATCCCGGGGATGCGTGTCGTCCGCGACCCCCGGCACCAGCTCGGACACCAGCTCCCGGCAGCTCCCGGGCGCGGCCCCCGCGTCCGCGTCCGCGGCCTCGCACTCCGCGGCGACGGTGTCCGCGTAGAGGAGATCCCGCGGCTCCTGCGGTACGAGCCCGACGTGGCGGATCAGCCGGCGCGGGTCGGTGGCGTGCGGGGTCAGCCCCGCGACCCGCACGGTCCCGGAGACGGGCGTGACCGTCCCCACGAGCGTCCCGAGCAGCGTCGACTTCCCGGCCCCGTTGCGCCCCATGAGCGCGACGGTCTCGCCGGCGGCGACCTGGAGGGTGACCTGGCGGAGTGCCTCGATGCGGGCGCGGCGGACGGCGAGACGGTGGATGTCGACGAGGGGGCGGGCGGGCTCGGCGGGGGCGGGTGCGGTGCGGCGCCGTCCGAAGAGGGGAAGTCCCCCACCCCGCCCCTTTACGGCCTGCGGCCGCTGGAAATCCAGCCCCGCCGGCGATTGAGGCGCGGGGGTCCGGGGGCGGAGCCCCCGGTTTCGGGAAGGGGCGGGGTGGGGGAGAAGGCCCGCCGCAGGCGCACCCGCACCCGCAGGCGCACCGGCACCCGCCACCGCACCCGGCACCGCCACCGCACCCGGCACCGGCACCCGCCCCGCAAGCGCCCGCTTCAGCGGCCCCGCCGCCCTCCGCGCGTCCCGCACCGTCAGCGGCAGCGGGGACCAGCCCGCGACCCTGCCGAGCGCGACGACCGGCGGGTGGATGGCGGAGACCGCCATCATCTCGGCGGGCGGGCCCATGACGGCCTCCGGCAGGAGCAGCACGCGGTCCGCGTACTGGACCACCCGCTCCAGGCGGTGCTCCGCCATGAGGACCGTCGTGCCCAGGTCGTGGACCAGGCGCTGGAGCACCGCCAGGACGTCCTCCGCCGCCGAGGGGTCGAGGGCCGAGGTCGGTTCGTCGAGGACGAGGACCTTGGGATGCGGGGTCAGGACGGAGCCGATCGCGACGCGCTGCTGCTGGCCGCCGGACAGGGTGGCGATCGGCCGGTCGCGAAGGTCCGCGAGGCCCAGCAGATCCAGGGTCTCCTCGACCCGGCGCCGCATCACGGCGGGCGCCAGGCCCAGGGACTCCATGCCGTACGCCAGCTCGTCCTCGACCGTGTCGGTGACGAAGTGCGCGAGCGGGTCCTGGCCGACCGTGCCCACCACGTCCGCGAGCTCGCGCGGCGGATGCGTCCGGGTGTCGCGCCCGTCGACCGTCACGCGCCCCCGCAGCGTGCCGCCCGTGAAGTGCGGGACGAGGCCGGACACCGCGCCGAGCAGGGTCGACTTGCCGACGCCCGAGGGGCCGACGAGCAGCACCAGCTCGCCCTCGGGCACGGTCAGGTCCACGTTCTTCAGGGTGGGCTCGGACTCGCCGTCGTACGTCACCGAGACGTTCTCGAAGCGGATCATGGACGGACAGCCTCCTCCGGCACCGGGGCCACGAACGCGGGCAGCAGGCCCACGAGGACGGACAGCGCCGGCCACACCGGCAGCTCGGGCGACTCCAGCGGTACGACCCCGGGGCGCATCGCCCCCGGCACCGCCGCGCCCGTCCAGATCACGAGCGCCGCCACCGCGATGCCCGAGCCCGCGACCAGCCACGCCCGCACCCCCCACCGGTCCGGCCGGTAGCGGGTCCGTACCGTCCGCCGCCCGCCGAGCCGCAGCCCCGCGACCGCCGCGACCAGGCCCGCCACGAGCAGCGGAAGCCCGTAGCCCGCGCCCTGCGAAGCGAGCAGGCCGTACGAGCCCACGCACACCCCGAGCAGCCCGCCCAGGGTCAGCACATTGGTCGTGCGCCGTACCGACGGCGGCACCTGCGCCGTGCGCCCGTACCCCCGCGCGTCCATCGACGCCGCCACCGCCACCGAGCGCTCAAGGGCGCCTTCGAGCACCGGCAGGCCGATCTGGAGCAGCGCCCGCACCCCGCCGGTGGGCCGCCCGCGCAGTCGGCGCGCGGTGCGCAGCCGGACCACGTCCGCGACCAGGTTCGGTGCGAAGGTCATCGCGACGACCACGGCGACCCCCACCTCGTACAGCGCGCCCGGCAGCGACTTCAGCAGCCGCGACGGGTTCGCGAGCGCGTTCGCCGCGCCCACGCAGATCAGCAGGGCCGCCAGCTTCAGCCCGTCGTACAGCGCGAAGAGCAGCTGCTCGGCGGTCACCCGGCCGCCGATCCGGATGCCCTGCGCCCAGTCCGGCAGCGGTACCTCGGGCAGCGTGAACAGTTCGTGCGCGCCGGGGATCGGCGATCCGAGGAGAAGGGAGAAGAGGACCCGGATGCCCACGACCGCCAGTCCCAGCTTCACGAACGCGCCGTACGAGCGGGCCCACGGCGCGTCGGTACGGCGCGCGGCCACCACGTAACCCGCGCCGCCCACGACCAGCCCGAGCAGTAGCGGATTGGTGGTGCGGGAGGCGGCCACGGCGAGCCCGAGCGCCCAGAGCCACCAAGCGCCGGGGTGCAGCGCGTTCGCGCGGCTCGCCCTCGGCGCGCGCAGCCGCGCGACGAGGCCGGGGCCTGTGGATCCCGCCGGGGTCATCCGCGACGGCGGCGGGCCTGCACGACGCCCGCCGTGCCGAGCAGCAGCACCGCGGCGCCGCCCACGACGAGACCCACGGACGGTCCGCCGGAGCCGGAGCCGGAGCCGGAGCCGGAAGCCGCCTTGCCGGAAGTGGCGGTGGCGGTAGCGGTGGTGGTCGGCTTCTCCTCCGGGAGGGCGACCTGCTCGCCGCAGCCCTGCTCCGGGTAGCCGGCGATCCCGCACAGGAGTGCGTTGCTGTCGTAGCGCAGCGGCTTGGCGACGGCCGCGAGGGCCTCCGCCGCGGTCGCGTCCTCCCGTATCTGCGGGCAGCCGGTGCGCAGCGCCGGGGCGGGCGGCCGCTCGCCGGGCGGGGCGTCCTCGGCGCCGCCGAAGTCGATGACGACGGCGACCCGCTTCGTACCGGCCTTCGGCTCGACACCCGAGCAGATCCGGGCGAAGTCGGGGGCGGTGGAGGGGCGGGTCGCGTCGGCCGCGTCACGGCTGACCGCGAAGCGGAAGCCGACCGCGTCGCCGTCGGCGGGCCGGGCGGTCGCCGGGCCCTGCGTGGCGTACGACCAGCTCGCGCCCCGGTTCTCCCAGAAGGACCAGTAGCGGTAGCCGGACGGGGCGGCCTGGGCGGGCGCGGCGACGGCGAAGGCCACGAGCGCGGCGCCGAGGCCGACGGCGAGCCCCGTGCCGAGGCGCGCGCGGCCAAAGCGCGCGCCGAGCCGGGTCCAGCCGCCGGTCTCGGCCCCGCTCCCGGTCTCGGTCCCGTTCCGGTTCCCGGTCCCGTTCCGGTTCCCGGTCTCGTTCCCGGTCTTGGCTCCGGCCCCGGTTCCGGTCCCGTTCTGGTTCCCGTTCCCGGTCCGGTTCCCGGTCCCGGCCCCGGCCTCGGTCCCGGTTCCGGCCTCGGCCCCGTTCCCGGCCTCGGCCCCGGTCCCGGCCCCGGCATCGTCGGCCGTCCGCGCGCGCCCGGTCGTCACCTGCCCGGCCCGCACGTGCCCCGCCGCCCCCGCCACTCCCGCCCTCACTTCTTGTTGCGGCCGCTGAGCAGGAAGCCGATGCCCACGCCGACCACCATGCCGATGCCGATGATCCACCACAGGTCGAAGCCGCCCTCGTCGTCGCCCGCGCCCGCGGACGCCTGCGAGTTGTCGGGCGCCTTCGGCGCGGGGCCGGTGGCGTTCAGCTGCTCCAGGAGGTCGGTGCTGCCGAAGCTGCGCGGGTCGGTGTCCATCGCGTGCGCGGCGAAGACGAGCTGGGCGTAGGCGGCCGGGCCGGAGGTCTTGGCCCAGTCCGCGGCGTTCTTCTCCAGCCAGGCGAGGGAGCCGGTGGCCTGCTGCTTCGCCCCGGCGGCGGCGAGCGCGACGACCGCGTCGGCGGTGTTGCCGTAGTCGGGGAGCTCGGCGGCGCCGGTGGCGGCGCCCGGCATCGGCGGCGTGACGAGGTGCCCGCTCTTGGCGAGCTGCCCGGCGAGGTAGGAAGCGCCGTTCAGGGCGGCCCGCTCGGGGGTCGGCTTCGGCAGATCGGTGCAGGTCGCCGGCTGCTCGGGCTGGGCGCCGCGGGCGGTGATGCCCTTGCCGAGGCCGGCCAGGGTGGCGGCGGCCGTGGCGTCGGCGTTGGCGAGGAGCTTGCCGGTCTTGTCGGGCTGGTAGGCGAAGGCTCCCGCGCCGCCGTCCTTGACCGCGTCGCCCGCGCACGGCAGGGCGAAGGTGAGGAGCGCGTCGTACGGGGTCTTCCCGTCGGCGGACTTCGTCGCGCCGGGCGGGACGCCGATGGCGGCGAAGGAGCCGATGACGATGGAGGTGGAGTTGGCGTCGCTGGGGCCGCCGGGGGTGAAGCTCCAGCCGCCGTCCTTGTTCTGGACGCTCTTGAGCCACTCGACGCCCGCCTTGGCCGCCTTCTCGGCCTTCGCCGGGTCGGCGGACTGGCGCTTGACCGCGTCGAGCGCCTGGACGGCGACGGCGGTGGCGTTGCTGTCGAGCATCGTCTTGGCGTCGCAGGCCTTGGCGGGCTCGGGGCGGTACGAGGCGAAGGCGCCGTTCACGCACTGCTGGCCGAGCAGCCAGTCGACGGCCTGGTCGGCGGGCTGGATGCCGGAGCCGCGCTGGGCGAGGAAGGCCAGCGACTGGCGCCAGACGCCGTCGTAGGTGGGGTCGGTCGTGCCGTAGAGCCCGGCCGGGATCTTGGCGGGGGAGGGGGTCGGAGAGGGCGCGGCGACGGCCACTCCGGCGGCGGCGGTGGTGCTGAGCACGGCACCGGCCGCGAGTGCGGCGGCCGCGCGGCGAACGCTGATCATGGGTCCCTCTCCTGCGGGCACCGGACACCGGCACCCGGGGGGCCAGCCTCCGGCGCCGTATTCCTCGACGGTGCCGGTGCTCACGTCCCGTACCGGGCATTCCGACTCGCCACCTCGGTGCGGTGGCTCACGGCTGCGGGTCAGTGCCGGACTTTCACCGGCTTCCCCCAGTACGGGCATGACGACGCCCGCCACTGTACCGGCCGGGCCCTCGCGGCTCTCGGAGCCGTACGTCACACCGGCGGCCGCACCGGGCACCGCCTGCCCGGTGTGACGTCACACTGCCACGTACTCCACCGGGTCCGTCCCCGCGACCGCCTCCGCCCGGCCCAGCTTCACCAGGCGCCGGACGTGCGCCTCGGCCTCGCTGACGGCGATGTTGCGGGAGCCGTGCGGGATGCGGTCCCAGGGGCGGTTCCACTCCATGCGCTCGGCGAGCTGCCAGGGGGTGAGGGGGGTGGCGAGGAGGGCGAGCAGGCCGGTGAGGCGCTCCTCGTGGTGGGCGAGGAGCTCGCGGACCCGGCCGGCGGCGTCGGCGAAGGCGTGCTGGTGGGCGGGGAGGACCTCGGCGACGCCGAGGCGGCCGATGCGTTCGAGGGAGTCGAGGTAGTCGCCGAGGGGGTCGGTCACCGTGGCGTCGTCGGGGTCCTCGTACAGGCCGATGTGCGGGCTGATCCCGGGCAGGAGGTGGTCGCCGGAGAAGAGGCGGCCGTGGCCGGGCAGGCCGGCGGGGTGCTCCTCCTCCAGGTGGAGGCAGACATGGCCGGGGGTGTGGCCGGGCGTCCACACGGCGCGCAGCCGGCGGCCGGCCAGGTCGAGGAGCTCGCCGGGCACGATCTCCCGGTCGGGCAGCGCGGAGCGCAGCCCGGGCAGGGTGCGCATCCGCCCGCCGGCGGCGCGGGCGGCGCGCAGCGGTGCGAGTTGCTCCTCGGGGGCGCCGACGGCGGCGAGCTTGCGGGCCAGGTAGTCGAGCCAGGTGCCGGGCGCGGACTCGCGGGTGCGGCGGACCACGGCGATGTCGGCGGCGTGCATGGCGATCCAGGCCCCGGACGCCTCGCGCACCCTGCCGGACAGGCCGTGGTGGTCGGGGTGGTGGTGGGTGACGACCACGCCGTGCACGTCGGCGGGGGAGAGCCCGAGGGCCGCAAGACCGGCGGTGAGCTCGGCCCAGGACCCGGGATCGTCCCACCCGGTGTCGACGAGCACGGGCCCGCGGTCGGTGTCGAGGACATGCACGAGGGTGTGTCCGAGCGGATTGTCGGGAATCGGCACCCGCAACGACCAGACGCCACCGCCGTGTTCCGTCACCTGCTCGCCGGACTCGGTCATGGGGCCTCATCTCTCGTCGCCGTCTGGTCAAGCATAACTAGAACTGGTATCAGTTCTGAGACACCGTCAGAAAACGTCGGAGACGTCGCCACGTGTCGCGCGGCGGCACGCCGGTCCCGGGAGGCAGTCGGGCATGACCGAGCTTGTGGAGCACGGAAAACTGTTCATCGGCGGCGAGTTGACCGACCCGCTCGGCAGCGACGTCATCGAGGTGATCTCCCCGCACACCGAGGAGGTCATCGGACGCGTCCCGCACGCCTCCGCGGCCGACGTCGACCGCGCCGTCGCCGCCGCGCGGCGGGCCTTCGACGAGGGGCCGTGGCCGCGTACGACCCTGGAGGAGCGGATCGAGGTCGTCTCGCGGATCAAGGACGCGATCCTCGTACGGCACGAGGAGATCGCCCGCTCGATCAGCTCGCAGAACGGCTCGCCCTACTCCTGGTCCGTCCTCGCGCAGGCGCTCGGCGCCATGATGGTGTGGGACTCGGCGATCAACGTCGCCCGCTCGTACGCGTACGAGGAGCGCCGCACCGGTGTCCTCGGGCCGCTGCTCGTGCGGCGCGAGCCGGTCGGGGTGGTCGCGGCCGTCGTGCCGTGGAACGTGCCGCAGTTCACCGCCGCCGCCAAGCTCGGGCCCGCGCTGCTCGCCGGCTGCACGGTGATCCTCAAGCCCTCGCCGGAGTCGCCGCTCGACTCGTACATCCTCGGCGAGATCGCGGCGGAGGCCGGGCTGCCGGAGGGGGTGCTCAGCATCCTCCCCGCCGACCGCGAGGTCAGTGAGTACCTGGTCGGGCACCCCGGCGTCGACAAGGTCTCCTTCACCGGCTCCGTCGCCGCCGGCAAGCGCGTGATGGAGGTCGCCGCCCGCAACCTCACCCGGGTCACCCTCGAACTCGGCGGCAAGTCCGCCGCCGTGATCCTGCCGGACGCCGACCTCGACACGGCCGTCGCCGGGATCGTGCCGGCCGCGTGGATGAACAACGGGCAGGCGTGCGTCGCCCAGACCCGCATCCTCGCCCCGCGCTCCCGTTACGAGGAGATCGCCGAGGCCTTCGCCGCCGCGGCCGGCGCGCTCGTGGTCGGCGACCCGCTCGACCCGGCCACCCAGGTCGGCCCGCTCGTCGCCCGGCGCCAGCAGCGGCGCTCGCTCGACTACATCGGCATCGGCCAGGCCGAGGGCGCCAAGGTGCTCGCCGGCGGCGGCCGTCCGGCGGGCCTGGAGCGCGGCTGGTACGTCGAGCCGACCCTCTTCGGCGGCGTCGACAACTCGATGCGGATCGCCCGCGAGGAGATCTTCGGGCCGGTCATCTGCCTTCTGCCGTACGGGGACGAGGCCGAGGCGCTGCGGATCGCGAACGACTCCGACTACGGCCTGTCCGGCAGCGTCTGGACCGGCGACGTCGAGCGCGGCATCGGCTTCGCGCGCGAGGTCCGCACCGGCACCTTCAACGTCAACACCTTCAGCCTCGACATGCTCGGCCCCTTCGGCGGCTACAAGAACAGCGGCGTGGGACGGGAGTTCGGCCCCGAGGGCCTGTCCGCGTACCTGGAGCACAAGATGATCCACCTGCCGGCCGGGTACGGGGAGGCGTGATGGGCGACCGCTGGCACGTCGAGGTCGACCGCGCCGTCTGCATCGGCTCCGGCATGTGCGTCAACCACGCCCCGGACGGCTTCCGTCTCGACACCGCCCGCCAGTCCCACCCGCGCGAGCCGGAGTCGGACGCGAACGAGCGGGTGCTCGCGGCGGCCGAGGGCTGCCCGGTGGAGGCGATCACGATCACCCTCGCGGACGGCGGCGAGCCGGTGTTCCCGCCCGAGGAGTAGGGCCGGAGGAGGCCGGAGGACTGGTTCCCGTATGCAAAACTACTCCCTTGGTCACGGGGGCAAGGGGCCTTCGTGCGCACGTATTTGGGAGAGTTGTGCGCAAGGTGAGCGAAGCGAGATGGGGGTACCCCCAGGCGAAGCTCTGGGGGCGGGTGGCGGCGGCCGCCGGTGTGGTGCTGCTGGTCGCGGGCTGCGGGAGCAACGGCGGGTCGGACAAGGGTGGTTCGGGCGGCTCGTCGTCCTCGGCGGGCTCGGCGTCCGCCGGGGCGGCCGGTGGGTCGGGCTCGGACGGCGGCGAGGAGCTGTCGGCGGACGACGTCAAGCAGGAGATCGAGACCGCCGCGACCGGCGCCGGCTTCCAGCAGGACACCACCGGCGACCCGGTCCCGGCCGGTGCCGAGAAGTGCATGGTCATGTGGAACGCCGACGGCAAGAAGGCCGCCGACCCGGCGAAGTCCTACGCGGAGACGGTCGCCGCCCTCGGCAAGGAGGGCTGGACGACCGGCAAGAGCTTCGAGCAGGCCGGCACCACCATCAAGAGCCTCAACAAGGGGACCTGGCTGATGAAGGCGCACAACATGGGCACGCTCAAGCTGGTCATGTTCGTCGCCACCGACGCCAAGCCCTCCTGCGCGGAGGCGCTCAAGGCCGCCGGTCCGGCGAAGACCTCCTGACGCGACTCGGCGGTACGGCCTCAGCCGCGCCCGCGCCCCCTCACGGGCACGGGCGCGGCCCCGGCGCTCGCCCCCGTACCGGCGTCGCCCGGCGCCGTCAGGTCGATCAGCCGGCAGACCGTCTCGATGTCGATCTTCACCTGTGCGATCGACGCCCGCCCCGAGAGCCACGTGATCAGCGCCGAGTGCCAGGTGTGCTCGATCACCCGCACCGCCGACAGCTGCTCGGGCGTCGGGTGCTCGGCGCCCATCGCGTCCAGGATGATCGCCGTCGTCAGCCGCGACACCGTGTCCACCTCGGGACTCACGCTCCGGTCCGCGAAGGTCAGCGCCCGCACCATCGCGTCCGCGAGCTGCGGCTCGCGCTGCAGCGCCCGGAAGGCCCGCATCAGCGTCTCGGCCACCCGCTCCGCCGGGTCGTCGCCGGCCGGCGGGCGCTTGCGCAGCGTCGTGTGCATGTGCTGGAGCTGGTCCTGCATGGTGGCGACCAGGAGATGGATCTTGGACGGGAAGTAGCGGTAGAGCGTGCCGAGCGCGACCCCGGCCGCCTCGGCGACCTCCCGCATCTGCACGGCGTCGAAGCCGCCCCGCCCGGCCAGCTGCGCACTGGCACTCAGGATGCGCCGTCGGCGGGCCTCCTGGCGTTCGGTCAGGGGCGGCGACGCAGGTCTGTCTTCCACGCTCATGAGGTCCCGTTCCGTGCGGCTTCCGTTCGGTGGGGGAGCGACAGTATGGCCGTGCGGCCGCCGTGGCGCGAATCACCTGTTCCGGATCTCACGGCGGAGCTACCTGCCGGTAGATTCTGTGCTCCTCGAAGGATCGATCACGATCAAGTCTGTAACTTGTTCTAGATTAGCGCGGGCGGTTACGCTCCCGCGAAAAGCACGCTCGAAGGGGGTCCCAGTTGACCGCGGAGGCCATAGAGGCAAGCCCCCGACAGGGTGCCGGCCCGGGCGGTGACCGTCCGTTGCGGATCGCTCTCCTCACGTACAAGGGGAATCCGTTCTGCGGTGGCCAGGGCGTCTACGTCCGCCACCTCTCCCGCGAGCTCGCCCGCCTCGGCCACAGCGTGGAGGTCATCGGCTCCCAGCCGTACCCCACCCTGGACGAGGGCGTCCCGCTCACCGAGATCGCCAGCCTCGACCTCTACCGCCAGCCCGACCCCTTCCGCACGCCGAAGCGCGAGGAGTACCGGGACTGGATCGACGCCGTCGAGGTCGGCACCATGTGGACCGGCGGCTTCCCCGAGCCGCTCACCTTCTCGCTGCGCGCCCGGCGCATGCTCGCCGCCCGCCGCGGCGCCTTCGACGTCGTCCACGACAACCAGACCCTCGGGTACGGACTCCTCGGCGGCCCCCGCGCCCTCGGCGCCCCCCTCGTCACCACGATCCACCACCCCATCACCGTCGACCGGCAGCTCGAACTCGACGCCGCCACCGACTGGAAGCGCCGCGCCTCCGTCCGCCGCTGGTACGCCTTCACCCGCATGCAGAAGCGCGTCGCCCGCCGGCTGCCGTCCGTCCTCACCGTCTCCGGCACCTCGCGCCAGGAGATCGTCGAACACCTCGGCGTACGGGAGGACCGCATCCGGGTCGTGCACATCGGCGCCGACACCGGCCTGTGGTCCCCGGACCCCTCCGTCGCCGAGGTCCCCGGCCGGATCGTCACCACCTCCAGCGCCGACGTCCCCCTCAAGGGCCTGGTCTACCTGATCGAGGCGCTCGCCAAGCTGCGCACCGAGCAGCCCGACGCGCACCTGGTCGTCGTCGGCAAGCGCGCCGAGGACGGGCCGGTCGCCCAGGCCATCGAGCGGTACGGGCTCGACGGCGCCGTCCGCTTCGTCAAGGGCATCAGCGACGCCGAGCTCGTCGACCTCTACCGGTCGGCCCAGGTCGCCTGCGTCCCCTCCCTCTACGAGGGCTTCTCTCTGCCCGCCGCCGAGGGCATGGCCACCGGCACCCCGCTCGTCGCCACCACCGGCGGCGCGATCCCCGAGGTCGCGGGCCCCGACGGCGAGACCTGCCTCGCCGTGCCGACGGGCGACGCGGGGGCGCTGGCCGCTGGGCTCGGACGGGTTCTCGGCGACGCGGACCTGCGGGCGCGGCTCGGCCGGGCCGGCCGGGAGCGGGTCCTCGCCAACTTCACCTGGGCCCGCGCGGCCCAGGGCACCGCCGAGCTGTACCGCGAAGCCATTGCCGCAGCGCCCCGCGGCCGCGCCGCGGCCACCCGCTCCTGAACGATCGTGCCCCCCACGCCCCCGTAGCAGCCCCCGAAAGGCAGACCCCGTGCTGACCGTCGACTTCACCCGCTTCCCGCTCGCCCCCGGCGACCGCGTGCTCGACCTGGGCTGCGGCGGGGGCCGGCACGCCTTCGAGGCCTACCGGCGCGGCGCCCAGGTCGTCGCCCTCGACCAGAACGGCGAGGAGATCCGCGAGGTCGCCAAGTGGTTCGCCGCCATGAAGGAGGCCGGCGAGGCCCCGGCCGGGGCGTCCGCGACCGCCATGGAGGGCGACGCGCTCAACCTGCCCTTCCCCGACGAGTCCTTCGACGTCGTCATCATCTCCGAGGTCATGGAGCACATCCCGGACGACAAGGGCGTGCTCGCCGAGATGGTCCGGGTCCTCAGGCCGGGCGGCCGGATCGCGATCACCGTCCCGCGCTACGGCCCGGAGAAGGTCTGCTGGGCGCTCTCCGACGCGTACCACGAGGTCGAGGGCGGCCACATCCGCATCTACAAGGCGGACGAGCTGCTCGCCAAGATGCGCCAGGCCAGCCTCAGGCCGTACGGCACCCACCACGCCCACGCGCTGCACGCGCCGTACTGGTGGCTCAAGTGCGCCTTCGGCGTCGACAACGAGAAGGCGCTGCCGGTCCGCGCGTACCACAAGCTCCTGGTCTGGGACATCATGAAGAAGCCCGCCGTGACCCGGGTCGCCGAGCAGCTGCTCAACCCGGTCGTCGGCAAGAGCTTCGTGGCCTACGCGACCAAGCCGCACCTCCCCGTGGACGCCGCGAAGGCAGAGGCCGGCGCCAAGTGACCTCTCCCGAGCGGATCGCGGAGCACCTGGTGCTCCCCGGTGTCCTCAGCGCCGAGCAGGCCGCCGAGACCGTGGCCGGCATCCTCGCCACGCAGCGCGAGGACGGCGCCATACCGTGGTTCCGCGGGCACCACCTCGACCCGTGGGACCACACCGAGGCCGCCATGGCCCTGGACACCGCCGGGGAGCACGCCGCCGCGCGCCGGGCGTACGAGTGGCTGGCCCGGCACCAGAACCCGGACGGCTCCTGGTACGCGGCCTACCGGGACGGCGACCCGGACGACGTCACCGACCGCGGCCGCGAGTCCAACTTCGTCGCGTACATCGCCGTCGGCGTCTGGCACCACTATCTGTCGACCGGCGACGACGCCTTCCTCGACCGCATGTGGCCGGTCGTGTACGCCGCCGTCGAGTTCGTCCTCGGGCTCCAGCAGCCCGGCGGGCAGATCGGATGGAAGCGCGAGGACGACGGCACGCCGGTCGACGACGCGCTGCTCACCGGCAGTTCGTCGATCCACCAGGCACTGCGCTGCGCCCTCGCCATCGCCGAGGAGCGCGAGGAGCCGCAGCCCGACTGGGAGTTGGCGGCGGGCGCGCTCGGCCACGCGATCCGCAGCCACCCGGAACGCTTCCTCGACAAGTCCCGCTATTCGATGGACTGGTACTACCCGGTGCTCGGCGGCGCGGTCACCGGCGCGGCGGCGAAGACCCGTATCGACGAGAAGTGGGACGAATTCGTCGTGCCCGGTCTCGGCGTGCGCTGCGTACTGCCCAACCCCTGGGTCACGGGCGGCGAGAGCTGCGAACTCGCCCTCACCCTCTGGGCGATGGGCGAATCCGACCGGGCGCTGGAGATCCTCACCTCCATCGGGCACCTGCGGGCGGGGAACGGCAACTACTGGACGGGTTACGTCTTCGAGGGCAACCGTGCGGTCTGGCCGGAGGAGCAGACCACCTGGACCGCCGGTTCGCTGCTGCTCGCGGTGGCGGCGCTCGGCGGCGAGGAGGCGACGGTCGCGGTCTTCGGCGGCGAGCGGCTGCCCCGGGGCCTGGAACCGGACTGCTGCGCCTGATCGTCCGCCCGCTCGCCCGTTCGCCCGTTCGACTCATGCGCGATGCATGTAAAAGCGGGCTCCGGGGCCGCTCTAGGATGTGCGTGCCCATGACTGGCATGGGCATGCACAACAGGGAGAACCGGGCACGATGGACGGTGCGGGGTCGGACAGAGACCTTGACCTTGCGGGGGAACTGCTCGCGCTGAAGAAGGCGTCGGGATCGAGCTTCGCCCAGCTCAGCGAGAAGACCCACTACGCGAAGTCCTCGTGGGAGCGCTGGGTCAACGGCAAGCAGTTCCCGCCCCGCGACGCCGTCGAGAGCCTCGCGAGGCTCTGCGACACCGACCCGGGGCCGCTGCTCGCCCTCTGGGACGCGGAGGACGCCCGCCGCACCGCCCCGGCCGAGCCCGGGGAGCCGAGCGAGCCCAAGGAGCTCAGGGAGCCCGAGGCGGCCGTCGAGCCCGGGCCCGAGCCTGAGTCCGAGTCCGGTCCTGAGGCCGGGCCCGAGGCCGAGCCCGAGTCCGGCTCCGCCCGCCGCGGCGGCCGCGCCCTCTGGGTCTCGCTCGTCCTCGCCGTCCTCCTGGTGGCCGGCGCGGGCGCGTACGCCGTCGCCGCCTTCTCCGGCGACGACGAGCCGTCGGCCCCGAAGCCGACCCAGGCCGTGAAGGTCGCGGGCCCGGCGACCGGCTGCACCCTCGCGGCCTGCGAGGGCCGCGACCCGAAGAAGATGAACTGCGGCGCCGACGCGGTCACCGTCCGCACCGGCTCCATCCCCAAGGACCTGGTCATCGAGCTGCGCTACAGCCGCGCCTGCAAGGCCGCCTGGGGCCGGATCTCCTACGCCGAGGTCGGCGCCACCGTCGTCGTCAACAACTCCGACGGCGCCGCCCAGGCGGACGTCGTCCACTACGACCGCGACGTCTACACCCCGCTGATCGCGGCCCCGGACAACGGTGCGGTCTTCGCCTGCGCCGCCCTCCCGAAGAAGAAGGGCGCCGAGGACAACGCGCCCACCTGCACGGGCCGTTTCATCCCGAGCCAGGAGCAGGCGCAGCAGCCGTAAGAGCGGCAGCGAGCACCTCTCCGGTGGCGACGGGGCCCGGCACACCCCCCTGGGGGCGGGGCCCCGCGGGCCCGCGGTGGGGGCGGGGCGGACGT